>CAZMSS010000008.1:0-32798 GCA_964568965.1 uncultured Verrucomicrobiota bacterium
CTTGTGCTTTTTCGCCTCCATCAGCACATCCCGCAGCATCGGGAACATGGGGATATCCACGGTCTCGCCGGTCTTGGATGTCTTGACGGTGATATACCCCTCATCCAGGTCAACGTCATCCCATTTGAGCAGGCAGCAGTCACCCCGCCTCATGGCCGTACACATACCCGTGATGATGACCGGGCGGATGAACGGATCCGCATGGCTCGCGTCCATGATAGCCTTCATCTCGGGAATGCTATAGGGATCCCGGTTGACCGTCTCCGTCGCCTTGGTGATCAAACCATGGAAGGGGTTGGTACCGTCATTCAACTGGGAATGCAGCCGCTTGAAGGTCGTCCGGAGCAGTTTCAGCGTGTCGTTCCAGGTCTTGGGGGAGAGCCCCCGTGCCGCCTCACCGTCCATAAAGGCCTTGGCCGTCTCAGGGGTAACCTTGACGAATTCAGCCGCCGAGGGCTGTGCGGTGGCCACGAAAGCGGCAAACCGCTTCAGGACGCCCTTGCACTGTTCGGAGTACCGGTCATTTGGCTCACGACGGCGAGGGATTGCCTCCCAGAGGGCAGGCAAGTCAGCCACCTTGGGGAAGTTTGCCTCCCGGCCAGTTTTGATCTCCACAAGCCGCTGAAGGGTCTTTTCGGCGGTCGGATCACCCCGGAACTTCCGGACGACCTCCTTGAACTCCTCCAGAGCCTTGCCCCGGGACCGCTCGAACCGCCGGTCACCCTCACCAGTGATCCTTGCCGGCCGTTCTCCGTCGATCAAAGTTTCCAGCGGAACCTGGCGAATAATCCCATCCACCCGGAACCGTGCATACCAATGTTTCGCCCCCGGCTTCATTTCAATTCCCATGACAAACCTCCATGCGCTCGTGTAGAATCCCATGCAATGAAAACAGAGGCATCCTATCACATGTGCACGGTTTGTGCACGGAAAATGGGGGTATAAAATCAAAAAGCCCCGCCAATCGAGGCTTTTTAATCAGGCTCATAACCTGAAGGTCGTTGGTTCAAATCCAACCCCCGCTACCAATTTACCGGGACAAGGCCCGTGAGTTTCCTCTGAAACTTGCGGGCTTTTTATTTACTGATCCATTATGAATGACTCCTTGATAGACCAATTGAAGGCGGCGACGGTGCTGCTGAAGGAAGTGGCGGGCAACCGGGCATTGTTGGCCGGGCTGTCACAGGAAGAGCGCAAGGAGCTGGTTTCAGCGGCGGGCGAGGTCTATAACCCTGATATGATTGAGCGGCGACGGCTGGTCAGGGCAACCGAACGGCGGCGCAAGGAGGAATTGATCAAGAGGGATCAGGCCAAGCTCAACTCCACAGGGATCCGGGAGATGCGCAAGAAGCCCGTCTACATGACCCCGAACGCCTTGGCCCCGGCTAATTTCGAGCAAAAGGATGTCGAGGAGCCGGAGTTCCGAGAGGTGGTGGATCCCCAGAACTGCTACATCTGCAAACAGGACTACACGAGCATTCACCATTTCTACGACCACCTCTGCCCGGCCTGTGCGGAGGTGAACTTCAACAAGCGCTCGGAGTCGGCCGACTTGAGGGGACGGGTCGCCCTGTTGACCGGCGGACGCGTGAAAATCGGCTACCAGGCGGGTATCAAGCTGCTGAGGGCGGGAGCGCACCTGATTGTCAGCACCCGGTTCCCGCGCGATTCGGCGATACGGTATGCGGCCGAGCCGGATTTTTCCGAGTGGAGCCACCGTCTCGAGATATTCGGGCTCGACTTCCGGCACACGCCGAGCGTGGAGGCCTTCTGCCGTCATCTGTTGGCGACGCGCCAGAGACTTGATTTTATCATCAACAACGCCTGCCAGACCGTTCGCAGGCCGCCTGATTTCTACGAACACATGATGGCGCTTGAAAACGCGTCACTGAACGATATGCCCGCGCATGTGCGCCAGTTGCTGGGGGCCTATGAGGGGTTGCGCGGCTATCATATGCTTCCCGAGGGCGATGCCGTGGCTGTACAGAAACGAATGTCGGAGGTGGCCGGCCTCACGCATGCGGCGGCGTTGTCGCAGGTGCCGCTCTTGCCGGATGAACTGGCCGCGCAAAAGGGGCTTTTCCCCGAGGGGCGGCTCGACCAGGACCTGCAGCAGGTGGATCTGCGCACCACTAATTCATGGCGGCTTCTGATGGCGGAAGTGCCGGCGGTGGAATTGCTCGAAGTGCACCTGGTCAACGCCATTGCCCCCTTTATCCTGAATGCGCGCCTCAAGCCCCTGATGCTGCGCACGCCGGAGCGCGACAAGCATATCGTGAACGTCTCGGCCATGGAAGGCCAGTTCTACCGGAAGCTCAAGACGACGCGCCATCCCCACACCAACATGGCCAAGGCGGCGCTGAACATGATGACCCGCACCTCGGCGACGGATTACTATAACGATGGCATCCACATGAATGCCGTGGATACAGGGTGGGTGACCGATGAGGATCCCGTCCAGCTTGCCGAACTCAAGACCAAGATGCACCGGTTTCATCCCCCGTTGGACATTGTGGACGGGGCGGCGCGCATCGTGGACCCGATTATCGCCGGCTTCAACACCGGCGTGCATGTCTGGGGGAAATTTCTGAAGGACTACCAGCCAACAGATTGGTAGAATGCTCAGCCATGAAGTTGTTTAAGAGACAACATTCCCTGCTGATACTTGCCGGTATGCTGGTGGTCTGCATCGCCGTTCTGGCGGGCGCGAACCTCTGGGTGTTGCAGAAAATGCACAGCCGGAGCCTGCATGATACCGCCGCGCAGTCTGTATTGGGACTGGGGTCCGAGCTCGCACGCAACCTGGCGAATCATCCCGTGGTTCAATCCTCGGGAAAGGATCCGAACCGATGGGCGGATTTTGCGCGGCTGGTGCGTGCCCTGAAGGGGATCGAGCCTTCCCTGGAATATGTTACCGTCAATGAGGGGGATGTAACCCTGTTTCATGAAGACATGTCGGGTACTAATACCGGCGGGACGGCGATCAGTTCCGGGGCCGGTGATGATGTCCGCGTGGGGAGGAAACTGCTGGCGACCGGAGAGGGTGTTGTTCCCGTACTCACCTTTTCAGCCCGTACTGCCGGGACTGCGGGAGCGTCCCTGACCCTCCAGATTGCGATGAGGAAAGATGCCGTTCAACAGCGGGAGGAGCAGGCGTCACGGATGCTGGGGCTCATGTTCAGGCTGTCGCTCATCACATTGAGTGTGGCGCTGGGACTGGCCGCGGTGCTGGGGGTCTGGGTGTTCCGGCATGAAATGGAGCGGCAGCGCCGGCGCCGTGATGAGGAACACCTGGCCTTTGCCGGACTTCTGGCCGACGGCATTATCCATGATGTCCGCAACCCGATGAGTTCCCTCCGTCTGGATGTTCAAATGCTGGACAGGGAGGCCGGTAAGGGGGCGGAGTGCCGTGCGGACAGAATCGCCGAGTTGGCTACACGCGCCCGTACTACGATGGATCGGGTGGACCTGGTCATGCGTGAGTTCCTCTATGTCTCCAAGCCCGAGGCGCGGGAACCGGAGCGGTTTGAGGTGAATGCCTGTGTCCGGGATTGCGTTGACCTGTTGGGGCCGCGCTTTGAACGGGCCGGAATACGGCTGGAGGCGCAACTGGCCTCTAGCTTGTTGAACATGGTGGGCCAGAGTGTCGGGCTGAAACGGGCCATCATCAATGTCCTGACCAATGCGAAACAGGCGACGCCAGCCGGCCGGGCCGTGACGGTGAAAACCCTCCAGGAAGGGGATATGGCGGTCATTATGGTGGAGGATGAAGGACCCGGCATCAAAAAAAATGAGATCAAGCGCCTGTTCGAGATGTTTGTGACAGGGCGGCCGGATGGGATCGGCCTCGGGCTTTATCTCGCCAAGGCCGCCGTGGAGAATTGCGGTGGCACCATTGCGGCCGAGAATCGAACTGGGGGTGGTGCCTGCTTCACCATCCGCCTCCCCTTGACGGTGTGAGGAGGGGGTGTCAGTTTCCAGTATTCAGTATCCGGTATTCAGTATAAATTCACCGGCTTAACGATGACAGCGAATGGAATAGCCAAGGTTTTGGTAATTGAGGACGATCCGGACGGGCTTCGCTCCGTGGTGGATGCCATCCGGGATGCCGGGTATGACGTGGTAACCGCTACCGCGGGCCGCAGCGGCCTTGACGGTGTATTACGCGAACAGCCGGATGTCGTCTTGTCCGACCTTTTCCTGCCTGACATGGACGGACTGAAGGTCCTTGAGGATGTCCGTCGCATGAAGCCCGGAATTCCCGTCGTGATCATGACGGCCTACGGCTCAGTCGAGCTGGCCGTGAAAGCCCTGAAGCAGGGCGCGTATGATTTCCTGACCAAGCCTCTCGACCTGGATGATCTTCAAGCCAAACTGGCCCGGGCGATTGAAGCCAGCCGGTTGCGGACCCAGGTGACTCAGCTCCGGAACGAAGTGCAGGGGCGGTATTCGTCACGGAGCATGATCGCCGGCGCGCCAGCCATGCAGGAGGTGCTGCGCCAGATCTCCGCGGTGGCTGCCACCAATGCCACGGTGCTTGTGCTGGGCGAAAGCGGAACGGGCAAGGAATTGGTAGCCCGGGCCCTGCATGCCGACGGACGCCGCGCGGCCGGGCCTTTTGTGGCGGTCAACTGCGGGGCCTTTGCCGAATCCCTGCTGGAGTCCGAACTGTTCGGTCATGAGAAGGGGGCCTTCACCGGGGCCTCTGCGCGTCATGAAGGCGCCTTTGAGCGAGCCCATGGCGGCACCCTGTTCCTGGATGAGATCGGAATCGCACCGAAGTCGGTCCAGGCGCGCCTCCTCAGGACCCTTGAGGAACGGGAGGTCCTGCGGGTTGGCGGGCAGGCGCCCGTGAAAGTGGATGTACGCATTGTGGCTGCCTCCAATCGCGATCTGGATGAACTGGTGGATGCGGGGGAGTTCCGTCATGATTTGTTGTATCGACTGCAGGTCGTCACGATCCGGCTTCCTCCTCTGCGGGAGCGACGTGAGGATATCCGTAAACTGACGGACCGGTTTATCTCCCTTGCCTGCGCCGAGCACAGCCGGCATATCGAATCGGTTGATCCTGCCTGCTATGTCCGCCTGGAGGGGTACGGCTGGCCCGGCAATGTTCGTGAGCTGCGGAATGTCGTTGATGCCTCTGTGATCATGGCAACCGGGCCCGTCTTGAGGGCGGAAGACCTGAAACTGGGTCGTGCCGAGGGTTCTGGTTCCCGTCAGACAGTGTCTGTCCCCGGCGGGATGACCCTTGCCGACCTTGAGAAAGAGGCGCTCCTGCAGGCCTTGAGGCGGAACGAGGGGAACCGCCAGATGACGGCGGATGAATTGGGGATCTCGACACGTACCATCCAGCGAAAGATCAGGGACTACAACCTGCCATTCTAATGACCCGCTACATCATACGCCGCCTGATCTACATGCTCCCGATCATTCTCGGGGTGATTCTGATTACCTTTCTGCTCTTCAATGTCGTGGGGGGAAGCCCGGCCTCCATGGCCCTGGGGAAGAATGCCTCGCCCCGGGCGATGGAGGAATTTGATGAACAGCGCGGATTCAACAAGCCGGCTATTTTCGGGTGGTGGACGACGACCCGTGCTTTCCCGGAAGTGAATTATGCCGGCGGGCTGAGGCTTTCCGCCGGAACGAATTTCCCTTTCAGGATGCTTTTCCCCCTCCGCCCCGACACGGTATACCGCCTGAGATGCCGCGTCAGGAAGGCGCCTGAAGCGGCTTCATGGGCGACTGATGGCGGGGTGACGGTGTTGTCGCACTCCACTGAGTTCGATGAAGTTGTTTTCCAGACCGGGCCGGGGGGGACGGAGATGCCGATCACGTTGGCCGTTCAACAGGGGACTCTGGAAGCGGGCTCACTGGTGCTGAGCCGGAGAATGCCCTTTTGGTACGACTCCCAGTTGTTGCACTATTTCAAGTTGCTGGCGCGGTTCGACCTGGGGACCTCGTTGTCGACAAATGAGAAGGTGACCACCATGCTCAAGCGGGGGGTTGGTCCGTCGCTTGCGCTAACTGTGCCGATTTTTTTCGGAGGGTTGTTCCTGTCGGTGACGCTGGCGTTGGTCTGCGCCTACTGGCGCAACCGGTGGCTGGACCGTGTCCTGGTCATCACCTCGGTCGCCCTGATGAGTGTGAACTACCTTGTGTGGATTATTTTTGGCCAGTTTTTTCTGGCCTACAAGCTGAAGTGGTTTCCGATCTGGGGCTTCGAGTCATGGAGTTACCTGCTCCTGCCTGTTTGCATCGGGATCATCAGCGGGTTGGGTTCCAATCTGCGGTTCTACCGGACGGTACTCCTGGATGAACTCTACAAGGATTATGTCCGGACGGCCTATGCGAAGGGGCTGGGTCCGGTGGCCGTCCTGTTCAGGCATGTCCTGCCGAATGCCATGATTCCGATTGTAACCCAAACGGCGCTGGCGCTGCCGTTTCTGTATACCGGCAGCCTTCTGCTCGAGAGCTTTTTCGGGGTGCCCGGGCTCGGAGGATTAAGCGTGAATGCCATCAACTCGTCCGATGTGGATGTGGTCCGGGGTGTGGTGCTGGTGGGGTCGAGCCTGTATGTGGTGGCCAGCCTGTTGACGGATGTGTGCTATGCCATCGTTGATCCAAGGGTGAAGCTGAAATGATTTCAGGTTGAAGCGTTATGGAAGAAGGACAGTCAATGTGGGGTGGGGCTTGGCGGGAACTGTGCCGACGCCGACTTATCCGTGTATGCCTTGGGATCATCGTGGCATTCCTGCTGGTGGCGTTCTATGGGGAGGCGGTATACCGCTACTATCGGGTGGTTGACCAGACGCCTTCCTACCAGCAGGTGAATCTCGGTGAACGCTATCTGCCTCCGAGCCTGTTCCGGCATCCTTTTGCCGAAGCCCGCCGGGAGGCGGTGCAGGCAGGCTCCACGCACTGGGTGTGGCTGGGTTTCAAGAAGCTCGCCTACCGGCCGTGGGGAACGGACAACCTGGGGCGCGATGTCCTGCAGCGGACGGTTCAGGGAACCCGTATTGCCTTTCTGGTCGGGGTCGTTACCTCGCTGATAGCGATACCCATCGGATTGATCCTGGGGTGCGTCAGCGGATATTTCGGGCGTTGGGTGGATGAACTGATTGTCTGGCTCTATTCGACGATGGAGAGTATCCCCGGCCTGTTGTTTATCCTCGCCATATCCATGGTGGTGGGGAAGGGGCTTCTGGGGGTGTACATGGGGATCGGGTTGACGACGTGGGTGGGGCTGTGCCGGCTATTGCGCGCGGAGGTGATGAAGCACCGCGACCGGGCCTATGTGATGGCTGCCCGTTCACTCGGGTACAGTGACTGGCGGATTATTTTCCGGCACATCCTTCCCAACGTCTTCCACATTGTGATCATCACGTTTTCCATTCGTTTCCCGGCGGCGATCGGCACCGAGGTCTTTATGAGTTTCCTCGGAATTGGAGTGCAGGGGGAGCCATCATGGGGTATCATGATTGGAAATGCGCGTCTGAGGCTGTGGCAGGGGATGTGGTGGGAAATGACCGCCGTGACCGCCGCGATCCTGGTGGTGGTGCTGGCGTTTAATCTGGTGGGCGATGCGTTGCGCGATGCCCTGGATCCACGGTTGAGAGCGAGAGAAGGTTAATAATATGCCTAAAAAAACGGCTTCGGAAACGATAACACACGAGATGATCCTGGCGTATTTCCAGCGGCCAGACTATTCCCCGATGACACTGGGTGAGCTGGCGGATGCCTTCTCCCTGAGGGGTGGGGGCCGGCAGGCGCTGGTTTCGCTCCTGCACAAGATGGTCATGAACGGGGAGATCGTCCTGATCCGCAAGACGCGCTATTCCCTCGGTGCTCCCGCGGACCTTGTGACCGGCCGGCTGGAGGTCAAGCGTTCGGGTGACGGGTATCTCACCAATCTCGAGGGCGAACTGACCGTGAAGATTGACCGGGGGCATCTGAGCACGGCGCTTCCCGGCGATAAGGTGGTTGTACGCCTGGAGCCTTTGCGCACCGGGATGGCGGAATGGCAGCGGCATGGCGTGGTAATCAAGGTGTTGGAGCGCGGGACCCGCGTCGTGGTGGGCACCCTCAAAAGCACGGGGCGCTTCCTGTATGTGGCCCCCATGGATCCCTCGTATCAGCAGGATTTCTATGTTCCAGATGCCACGGGCGCGCAGATCAATGACCGCGTGGTGATCCAGTTCACGAACTGGGAGAACCGGCATGTCAACCCGGAGGCCGAAATCATCGAGGTGATCGGCCCGGCCGACAACCCGTCGCTCGATACGCTGGCGATCATGCGACAGTATGAGCTGCCCGAAGCCTTCCCTCCGGAAGTGATGCGGGAGGCCGGGGTGTCGGCCGCCCGCCTGAACCTGCCCGGGAAACGCGAGGATCTGAGGGGGAAGTTCATCTTCACGGTGGATCCGGCAACGGCCAAGGATTTCGACGATGCGTTGTCTCTGGAGCGGGATGAGGCCGGCCGGCGCGTGCTGGGCGTCCATATCGCGGATGTATGCCATTTCGTGACCAAGGGAAATGCCCTGGACCGTGAGGCGGTGGAACGCGGCAACAGCGTGTACCTGCCCGATAAGGTCATTCCGATGCTGCCCGAGGAACTGTCCAACGGGCTGTGCAGCCTGAAGCCCGACCAGGATCGCCTGGCCTTTTCGGCCTTCATGACGTTTGATGATGAAGGTCGTGTGGTTCGCTCGCGGTTTTCCCGCACTATCATCAGGTCCCGGTTGCGACTGACCTACGAGCAGGCGCTTGAGGTGCTGGAGACGCCGGCCGGCATGACCTGCAAGGTCGCGATGCCCGTCGAGGCGCGGCCGCTTGTCCTGGCGGTTTGTGAGCTTGCCATGCAACTGCGCCGCCGCCGCCTTGCCCAGTGGGCGCTGGATATCAACATGCCCGAAAACCAGGTCATCATCGGGAAGGGTGGCATGATCGAGGACATCAAGCCGGTCGTGAACGACATCTCGCACCAGATGATCGAGGAGTGCATGGTCGCGGCGAACGAGGCAGTGGACCGTGAGATCAGCGAAAAGGGCATGAAATTGATCCACCGGCTCCATGAGGCGCCGGCGGAGGACAAGATTGAAATGCTGACCGCCGACCTGCACGACATGGGCTACCAGCCCGGGCAGCTGACTAACCGGCGCAATCTTATGGAGTTCCTGCAACGGATCAAGGACACCCCGCTGGCGAACAGTGCCCAGATGGCGGTGCTGAGAAGCATGAAGCGGGCGATCTACAGCTCCAAGGAGGGCGGGCATTTCGGGCTGGCCAAGAAATTCTATGCCCATTTTACCTCGCCGATACGGCGTTATCCGGACCTTGTGGTGCACCGGATTCTGGCGGCGATCCTGGAGTCGCGCGGAAATCCCTATCCGGTCGACGAGCTGGAGCGGTTGGCTGTTCATTGTTCCGAGACCGAGCAGACGGCCCAGGAGGCGGAGCGCGAACTGCTGGAAATCAAGAAATACCGGTTCCTGGGGCAACAGATCGAGCAACGTGATGTCCGGGTCTACGATGCGGTGGTGGTCAAGGTCATGAATTTCGGGCTGTTTGTTGAGCTCGACGGGCTGGGTGTCCAGGGGTTGGTTCATGTCTCGGCGATTTCCGACTCGTTTGTCCGTTTTGATGCGGGTGACAAGGCGTTGCGGGCGGGCCAGGATGTTTACAAGCTGGGCACACGCGTTCAGGTATTCGCCGTGAAAGTGGATTTTGAGAAAAGACGTATCGACTTCTCGCTCAAGCGACCGGAACCCAAGCGCCAGGGGGCAGGGGGCGGTAAGCAGGGAGCAGTGGGCAGTGGGCAGGAAGCAGGGAAACAAGATAAGCGAAAGGGCCGGAGGAGGCGCCGGTGAGGGTCCAAAAAACAGGTCCGGGGTTCTGTGTCCTGAGTCCCCTTTTGCTGGCGCTTTTTTCACTGCTGGTCGCGGCACCCTTCTGCACGACGGCGGGGGAAGTGCCGCTGGCGCAACTCGACAAGCGGTTTACGCCGGTCGAGACCCCTGTTTTCATGGAATATGATGTCGGGTACCGGTTCCTGAATATCGAGATGCGCCGGGTCGGGAAGATTGTTGCGACCACCACCATCGGGCGCTGGAAACACAGCGTGACGGGGAATGAGGTTCCGGCCTTGTTTCTCGACATGCGGGTGAATTCTCCGGATAGCGGGAAGGCAGGGGAACGGGGCCGGGTCTCAATCCATGACCGCATTGTGGCGGTGATGACAGTGCCGGATATGCAGGCGCTGGTGTTTGCTAAATATACGGATGAATATCTGAATCCCTTGATCGGGCGCTGCAAGGAATCCCACTCGTGGTCCCTGTACGACACGCAGTCGGGGCGACTGGAATACGAGAACCATGACCTGAAGAAGGGCGAGATTACAACCGACATTGTAAATCCCGAGGCTTTGCTGGAATTGAGCCGGAAGATACGGCCGGTGATGGAGTTTCTCGTCAGGCAGTACCAGGCGCCATCCCCGGACGCCGCGAATTCGGACAAGGGACGGATTGTGGTGAACATGGATGGGAAAGTTGTTGCGCTGCGCATCATGACGGAGCGTGAAATGTCGCCCAGCTGCCTGGCCCGGAAACGGATGGACTCGATGTTGATCAAGACCGTTGCGGAACGGGGGAGTTCGCTCAAACCCCGTGATTTTCACGCGTGGAGCATGACCTTTAAGCAGTTGGCCGTGATGCTTCATGATGACGCCCTGACCCAGTCGGCTATTCATGCGCCGGTTGAAACAGTGGTGCCGCTGGCGGTTAACTATGAGTTGGGGCTGGGTAGTATCCGGGCCACGATGACGTCTATACATGTGGGGCCGGTCGTCAGGCCGGATCGCCCTTTAGTGATGGCGGAAGGTCCAAAATCGGTGGCTCAGAAATAGCCCGACAACCACCACCGCTTCCGCGCACACCTTGGGCAGTCCCTGTACCATATCCCCCCGAATGTGGCTGACCTGGAAGATCAAGGTGGAAAGGGCCTGGGGCAGGGCGGGGTGCCGGATAAAATACAGGTGAAAGAGCCAGACCAGAAGCTCTGAAACCAGATACGCCACCAGCCAGACAATCCAGAACCGGGTGAACTCACGGCGGGTTCCATCCAGCTGCCTGCGCTCGAAGGTCCAGAGCTTGTTGCCGATGAAGCTGAACAGTCCCCCGCAGGGACGGCTGATCAGGTTGGCCCCCTCCGGCGGCAAGCCGGCAAAATGAAGCAGCAGTCCGTAGATCGTTAAATCCGTGATGGCGCTGCCCAGCCCGACCGTCACGTATGTTTTAATTTGTTTGATCCAGTTCATGAACGGTGTGTAATCAAGTACGCGAGAGAAGTCCATAATACAAGCATGGAAATGCCGGATGGAAATGCCGGCGGGGAGGGCCTTGGGAAACAAGGTGTTCGAGCCTCTTGACATTTAGACCGATCGGTAGCACTTTCCTCGGCATGCAGCGAACCTTGGCCAAGCACTTTGACAAGGCGATCATCCGGTATATGAGCGATAAGGCACCGGTTCCCGTGGTCGTCGCGGATTCCAGGGCGCGGATCATCCGGGTCAACAAGGCGATGTGCCAGTTCCTCGGGTATTCGCAACAGGCGCTCATGCGCAAGTCGGTTCCTGATATTACGTTTCCTGACGACCGCGACAACACGGCTCAAGTCTTAAAGGATATCTGGACAGCGGCCGGCGTTGTCCGACGGCTTGAAAAGCGATATGTTCATAAGAGCGGACGGATTGTCTGGGGGGAAGTTTCCGTTCGCGTCGTGCCTGAGTCTTTAAACTCCCCCGCATTCACCATCGCGCATATTCTCGACATCACGGCGCGCAAGAAGGCGGAAATCGCGCTCAAGGTGTCCGAGGCCAGGTACCGCCAGCTGCACGAGGGCATGATGGACGCATTTGTGAGCGTGTCGATGGACGGGCGTTTGCAGGATTTCAATCATGTCTATCTGGAGATGCTGGGGTATGAGCGGGACGAAATACTGACGAAGACCTATCGGGACATCACGCCGGTGAAGTGGCATGCCCGGGAGGCGGCCATTGTCAGGAATCAGGTCCTCGCGCGCGGTTATTCCGACATTTATGAAAAGGAATACCGGCGCAAGGATGGCACCATTTTCCCTGTTGAGTTGAGGACTCTTCTTCTCCGGGATGACGCCGGAAAGCCCGAGGGGATGTGGGCGATGGTCCGTGACGTCACGGCCCGGAAACGTCTGGAGCAGTCCTTGCTGAAGACAAATGTCGAGCTGGAGCGAAAAGTCAGGGAGCGGACCCTGAAACTCCGTAAACTGGCCGGGGACCTGACCCAGGCTGAGCACAAGGAACGCCGCCGCATCGCCTATGTCCTCCATGAGGATATCCAGCAGCGCCTGGTCGCCCTCCGGTATCAGGTCGAGGCGATCATCCAGGGAAATCCCCCCGAGACGACCCTGGTCCCCGCCAGGCGGATGCTGGGGGAGTTGGAGCACATCGTTCAAATGACCCGCTCCCTGAGTTCGGATTTGCGTCCGCCTGTGCTGTATGAGCTCGGGTTGAAATCGGCCCTGGATTGGCTGGCGGGCGACCTGAAGCAGAAGTTCGGGCTGGAGGTTGAGGTCCGTGCGAAGGACTCCAAGTGCCATCTTTCGGATGATCTGCGTATCTTCGCCTTTGAGGCGGTCCGGGAATTGCTGTTGAATGTCGTCAAGCATGCAGGCGTGAAGCGTGCCTCCGTTCAGGTGAATCCCTGTGTGCGCGGTTATCGTATGATTACGGTAAAGGATAAGGGGGGCGGGTTTGTTTCAAAAAGGAGCCTTGAATCCCGGGGTGCGTTGGGGCTCTTCAGCATACATGAGCGCGCCTCTGCGTTCGGCGGGAGTTTCAAGGTTTCAAGTGAACGCGGCAAGGGCACGGTGTGCACCCTCACCCTGCCTGAATCGTAAGGTTAACCTGCGCCATGAGGGACGGGGTAGCTGAAGGACGACAGCAGTTTCCTGATGCCTTCCCTGGCTTCAGCCGAAAGGTTGAGGAGTTTGAATCCCGAGTGGAACGAGCCGGCGACTCCGCTGGGATGGCACCACACGTTCTCTACATGAAGATGCAGGTAAAGAAGGTTTGTCAATTTGGGATCCACGGCCACCCTTATATTGATCCTCTGGCCATGTTCGAACTGGCTTTGGCTGTGGATGTTGATGCCCTCCTCGCTGAGGTCTGTGACAAGTCCCACGGATTCTCCCGACAGTTCCTCCCTGGCCGGCCAATAAGCAATCGTCTCACGGCGTTCTGTATGACGTAATCTATTCATCATGCCCTCACTGAGGAAATTGTATGACTTTTCCAAAGAAAGGCAATGACGGGGTTGTTTCAACTGGAAGGTCGGCGTCCCCCTTATGGCAGGAGGGGGAGGCATGAGGCCATCGCCTCGATTTTCCTGACCGCCTGCCAGCCCGTTGCTCCGAGCGACCGGCTGAACTCGTTGACGTACAAACCGATATGGCGGTCAATGACGGAGTCCTCTGTCTCACGTGCCAGACTTTTAACATATGGTCTGGATACGGACGGGTTCTGGAGAGCGAATTCGATAGAGTGGCGGATCTGGCTTTCAACCGCCGCCTTGTGCCGGATCGTTTCGCTGTCGCGCCGTATGGCAATGCACCCGAGCGGAATGGGGAGCCGGGTCCGGGATTCCCACCACTCCCCGAGGTCGACAAGGGACTGGCATTCATATTGCTGAAATACGAACCGTGACTCGTGAATGATCAGACCGGCATCAAACTCGCCTTGCTGGACCGCCGGAAGAATCCTGTCGAACCGGATCGGTGTAATGTTGGTGATGGCCGGATTCCAGAGGCGTAGCAGCATCAGCGCGGTGGTCTGCATGCCTGGCACAGCAATTCGCGCATTGGCCAGGTTGGGAATGGGTGCGCGCGAGACCAGCAGCGGGCCGCACCCGTATCCCAGGGCCGCACCTGAATCGAGGAGTTCATACCGGTCTTTCGCTTGCAGGTATGCGAAGAAGGAAAGTTTGGTGACCTCCAGCTCGGAGCAAAAGGCCTTGTGGTTAAGTTCGTCGATATCATGAATGGCGGGTGCAAAGGCCAACTCGCCGGTGTCAACGAGGCCGTGCAGCATGGCATGGAACATGAAGGTGTCGTTGGGGCAGGGTGACATCCCGAGGCTCAGGCTCGTCATGTGAACCTCCGGATTTCCTCATAGTTGGAGTTCCGCTCGACAGGGATCCTGCCGGCGTCCCGGATGAGGCTGATCATCGACTCGCGGGTCATCCGGGTCTCCACACCCGTGGCCTTGACGACTCGTTCCTCAGTGAGAATTCCCCCCATGTCATTGGCGCCCATGGCGAGGGCCAGTTGGGCCATTTTGACGCCTTCCGTCAGCCAACCGGCCTGGATGTGGGTCACGTTGTCGAGAAAGATGCGGCCGATGGCCACGATCTTGAGGTAGTCCATTGCCGTGGCCCTGGGGAGGTCGTCCAGTTCGGTTCGGGCGGGGGAAAATGACCAGGGGATGAAGGCGCGCAGGATACCCGTCCGGTCCTGCGCCTCCCGCACCACGCGCAAATGTTCGATTCGTTCGGCGGGGGATTCCCCGAGGCCATACGTCATGGTGGCGGAGGACGCCATGCCGTGCCGGTGCAGGGATTCAATGACGGTCATCCATTCCGCCGTGGAGCATTTCTTCGGGCTCACCTCGCGCCGGATCCTGTCGACGAGGAGATCCGATGCCCCCGGCACGGAGTCGACGCCCGCCGCCTTGAGCTGAGCGACGATGTCGTCGGGAGTGGTCGCCTGGCGCCTCGCCAGGTGGATGATTTCGGCGGGGGAAAAGGAATGGAGCTTGATGCCAGGGTAGTGGCGCTTGATCTCCCGTGCGAGGTCGAGATGGGTCTGGAGGGACCAGTCAGGGTGAAGTCCGCCCTGAAGCATCACCTGGGTTCCGCCGGCGGCGACAAGTTCCTCCACTTTGGTGATGATCTCTTCCCGGGTCAGGTCATAGCCGGGTATCTGACCGCCTCTGGCGTGAAAGGCGCAGAAGCGGCACATGGCTTCGCACCGGTTGGAATAATTGATGATCCGGTCCACGATGAAACCGACCGTATAACCCGGCCAGGCCATCCGGCGGCGGTAATCGGCGGCACACCCCAGTTCAGGCAGATCCCAGTCGAACAGGGAAAGGGCCTCTAGAGGGGTAATCCTGCGACCTGAATAGATCGCCTGTTTCAGGGTATCGCGGGTCATGAGGCCGCCTTTCCGGCGGGACGGGGCCGATAATCCGACGCCGTACGGACGGGGGTTTTACCCGCCGCACGGATCAGGCGCTGGAGGCGGGCCTCGGATCCGGAGGGCTCGGTGGTGGCGCCGGCGGCATGGACGATGCGTTCATCGGCATAGGTCGAGCCCATGTCATCCACCCCGAAATCGAGCAGGGTCTGGGCCATCGCCTCGCCGAGATACATCCACAATGCCTTGAGGTGGGGGATGTTGTGGAGGAACAGCCGTGCGGTGGCGTAGAGCCGGATGTCGCTGAATCCGCCCGGAACTCTCGCACTCGCCGAGACCGTCGTATTGTCGGGATGA
Source organism: uncultured Verrucomicrobiota bacterium (assembly GCA_964568965.1). Lineage (GTDB taxonomy): Bacteria > Verrucomicrobiota > Kiritimatiellia > CAIKKV01 > CAITUY01 > JAABPW01. Next base: position 15,586 of record CAZMSS010000008.1, read on the forward strand.
AAGGCGAGGGGGACAAACGCCTTGAAGCCGCCGGTTTCCTCCTGAAGGGAACGCAAGCGGGTCAGGTGGTCGACAATCTGTGCCGGGGTCTCAATGTGGCCGTACAAGAGGGTGGCGTTGCTTTTCAGCCCCGCCTGATGGGCGGCGCGCATCACGTCAAGCCAACGCTGGCCCGGCATCTTGCGCGGGGCAATCACCTGCCGGACTTCCGGGGCGAAGACCTCGGCCCCGCCGCCAGGCAGGGCATTCACACCGGCTTCACGAAATCGCCGCAACACCTCTTCCAAGGGGATCCCCTGGCGGCGGGCGACATAGTCGTATTCGGTGGCGGTGAACCCGACAACGTAAAGTTCCGGCCCCGCCCGCCGGATGGCGAGTAGCAGTTCCTCGTAATACGCCAGGTCCAGTTCCGGGTTCAGTCCCCCCACCACATGGACTTCATCGATGCCCTTCAGGACCGCCACCCGGACTCTGGCTTCGATATCCTTGGGGGACAGCGTGTAGGCGCCTTCGGTCCCCGCATCGCGGGAATAGGCGCACAGGGGGCATCGTAGTTCGCAGACGTTGGTGTAGTTCAGGTTCAGGTTGACGCCGTAGAAGGTGCGATCGCCGTGCAGACGGGTGCGGACGGAATGGGCGAGGGCGCCGATCTCCATGATCCGGGGACTGTTTAGCAGGTAAAGGGCGTCTTCGCCGCCGAGTGGAATCCCGTCATTCACTTTGCCGGCAATGGTCTGCAACGGTGCATCCTGAATGGTGTTGGGAACGTTCATGTAAGCTTTCATTATACCCTGTGACCTGGCAGCCGCAAAAAGAAATCTGCACATCAGGGAGTGGAGAGCTTTTTGATTTCAGCAGCTGCGGATTTGCGCATGGCGGGGCACTGGTGGTCGACGATGGGAAGCGTAAGGACACGCTGGTATTGTGAGATGGCTTTTTGCGGCTGATTCATGGCCTCGTAGGTCTTGGCCAGTTGGAATTGGGCATAGACATTCGCGGGATCGAGGCTGATCGCCTTTTTGAAGGCGGCCTCGGAATCCTCCAGCGTGCCCTTCGGGAGTCCGCCCATTACATGTTGGGCAAAGCCGCGGAGGGCCCAGTTCAGGGAAGCCACCTCCCTGTAGTAGATGCCCAGAGCGGCATAGGGCGGGGAGTACAGGGGATCGAGCTTAATGGATTTCAAGGCATCGGCGTGGAGAATCCGGCTAAGTTTCACCTTCCTCGTGCCGCCCCTGAGGAGCGCCAGGTTTCCGCGGGACATCGCGAGCAGGAAGAAGGTCTCGGCATTGGTTGGTGCCAGGATTCGCAGTTTTTCGGCCGCCTCGACGGCTTTTTCGTAATACGGCTGGGATTCCGGGGAGTTCAGGTCTTCGCCCGCATTGTTATAGGCCCAGGTGAGCTTGATGAGCAGGGCGGCATCCTTGTCCTTAAGTTGAACAGCATTTTCATAGAAGGGGACGGCCTGGATATCCAGGAAACGGGCATGGAAGTCATCGGCCTTCCGGATCAGCTCATCCACGGTGTCAGCCTGGAGCGAAAGGGCATAACTGAATAATATCAAACTCATCGCCACAAGCTTCATGCAAACGACCCCTGATTTTCTGAGTGTAGGGACAGGACTGCGCCAATCACCTCGCGGAGTTGTACGCGGTTATAGGGCTTGCTTAGGAATAGCTGGGGTTGTTCCTCGTGTGCGCCAGCCATGACGCTGGATTCATTGAAACCACTCGCCAGAATAACAGGGATCCCCGGGGAGAGCCGTCGCAAGGCCTTAATGGTTTGCCAACCGTTCATGCGGGGCATGGTTAGATCGCAGAGGACGCAACGGATCTCGCGGAGATGCTGCTGGAATATCTCTAGTGCCGTGATCCCGTCCGGAGCGGTCAACACCGTAAATCCAAAGTCCCTGAGAGTTGTGGCGACGAACTTTAGCAAGGGTTCTTCGTCGTCGACGACCAACACCGTCCCCCCGCCGAAGTCCAGTTCTTGTGGTTCAGAGAGCTCCTTACGGATGGGAGCATCAGCCGCCAGCGGGAAATACACCCTGAAGGTGCTCCCACGCCCGGGGTCGCTCTCCACCGTTATGGTTCCGCAATGCACGCGGACGATCCCGAGAACAACAGACAGGCCCATGCCCCTGCCGACACGTTTACGAGTGAAAAACGGGTCAAAAATATTATCCAGGTCCGCCGGCGCAATCCCGCATCCAGTGTCCTTGACTTCCAGGCACGCATATGCGGCCGCCTGGGGACACCAATCGACGGGATAGTAATACAATGATGTTAACGCCGAGGAGGGGACTGTTTTCACGCTGACCCGAATGGCTCCATTGTCAGTCCCAATAGCCTCTCTGGCATTGGTTACCAGATTGAACAGAACCTGTTGGACTTGAATCGCATTTGCGGAGATAACGGGGCCGGGGGCGGCGAAATCCGTTTCCAGAACTGCGGGTAGGGTGCTTTGGAGGAGGGGGATGTTTTGTCGGTAGAGATCGCATAGATTCAGCAGGGTTCGCTCGCCGGACGGTTGTCCGAGATAAGCGAGCATTTGTGTGCTGACCTCTGCCGCGCGATGAGCGGCCTGAATGGCCTCGGCCAGGAATTTGTTCGATGATGATCCCGGGGGGATTGTGCGCATGGCAAGATCGATATTGCCCAACACCGTGGTGAGCTGATTGTTGAAATGGTGCGCCACAGCACCTGCCATGCGGCCCAAACTTTCGCTTTTATGCAGTTGCCGCTCATCCGCGATGATTTTGGCACGCTGCAACTCGGAGTTATGACGTCCTGAGATATTCAGCCCGTTGTTCTCGCTCTGATTTTTTGCGTACATGATTATGTCCCCCCTCAAGACTGTCGATCTCTCTTCAATGCATTTGTCCGCTCTGTCTGTTTTGAATGCTACGCTGGATGTTCATTTTCTTCATTTTGTACCCTAGGATACGGCGGGTTGTGCCGAGCATTATTGCCGCCTTCGTCTGAATTCCTTTACATTCTTCCAGCGCGTTCAGGATTAAGTCGCGCTCACAGGCGGCAACCGCGTCGCCGAGCGGGGCGGCGGCGTTGAGCACCGGCTGTGCTGTGACGGTCTTCCTGTAAATCGATTCAGGCAGATGCTCAGGAAGAATTCTGATTTCTTTCCCGTAAAGAACGAGGGTTCGTTCAACCACGTTCCTTAATTCACGAATGTTGCCGGGCCAGGAATAGTGATTCAAAATATCGAGGGTTTCAGGTGAAAAATCCTGCACATTGAAACTCATGCTCCGCCTGAAGGAACTCAGGAAATGGCGCGCCAGAAGGGGAATGTCGCCGGTGCGATCCCTGAGTCGGGGAAGGGTGATCGGAACGACGCTCAGGCGGTAGTAAAGATCGTCCCGGAACCGGTGCCGGCTGACTTCATGCTCCAGGATCCGGGAGGTTGCAGTGATGATCCGGGCATGGGTACGAATGACCTGGGTGCCGCCCAGACGCATATATTCCCGTTCCTGCAAGACGCGCAGCAGCTTGACCTGGATTGGCAGCGACATTTCCCCGACTTCATCAAAGAACAGGGTTCCCTTTCCGGCCAGGTCAAAACGACCCAGTTTCCGGGCATCGGCACCTGTGAAGGCGCCTTTTTCATGGCCGAACAGTTCGCTCTCCATCAGCGTCTCCGGCAGGGCGGAGCAATGAATGGGAACAAACGGTTCTTCGGCGCGCGGGCTGAGATGATGGAGTCGGCGGGCTATCAGCTCCTTCCCTGTACCGCTCTCACCCTGGATCAGGATGGTGGCGTCACTGTTCGCCGCCTGTTCGACCTCTTTCAGAACGCTTAAGAATGCCTTCGACCGCCCGACCAGCTCACCTTCGGAATATTCCCGCTGCACCTCGTTTTGCAGGACCTCGACCCGACGTCGCAACGTTGAGTTTTCCAGCACCCGGGCCACTGTTCGGCGGATCTCATCAACGTCGAACGGCTTCAGTATGAAATCACAGGCGCCCGCTTTCATGGCGTCGACCACCGGGCGCACGGACGCAGAGGCGCTGACCATGATGCAGGGCAGCCCGGGATACAGGTCATTGAGTTCCTTTAAGAGGGTCACGCCATCCTTCTCCGGCATGATGACATCCAGCATCACAACATCAACCGGGACTTCGGCCAACTGCTTGAGAGCTTCCCGCGCGTTCTCCGCAAGGCGCGTATGGTAATGGCGTGAAAATGTCTGGCGAAGGGATTCGCGACTGCCGCGGTCATCATCTACAATAAGCATGGTTTTCATGATGGTATGTCCGTCCTGGGGGGGTGGCAGGGAAGGCGTACGGTGGCCAGAACGCCAAACTCATTGGAGATCAAGGTGATGTCGCCGTGATGATCCAGGATCGTACGCCGGGCAATGGGAAGTCCCAGTCCGAGGCCGCGGGCCTTGGTCGTAGAGAACGGGGAATAAAGCTTGTCTTTCAATTTCGGTTCGATGCCCGGGCCATTGTCGTTAAAAAGGATCAGGATGGTGCTTTTGCCATCCGTGTTCCCATTGGCAACATGCATGGATATGGTGATCTCACCCTTGGGATTACCGGCCAAGGCTTCGTTGGAATTTGTCAGAAGATGAGCAAAGGCCTCGGTTAGCGCACGCTCATCCCCCTGTATTTCCGGCAGGTCATCCGGCGCGGAAATAGAAACCCGGATCGGTGAGCGGGCGCCAGACGGGAAAACCGTTGCACAGGCTGAATCTACGCACCGCCTGACGGATAGGGGCTTGAGGGTGATCGGAGGAGGATTGGCGAAGTTATGAATTTGGTCCACGATTCCGTTGAGGCGCTCTACCTCAGAGGACACCAGATCCTTGAATTCATTCTGGAATTCCTTGTCCTGGTAACGTTCCGGAAGGAGTTGGGCAAAGGTCTTGATGGCGACGAGGGGATTGCGGACTTCATGGGACATGCTGGCGGCTAGTTCAGTCCAGAAGGTCGCGCGCTCAAGACGTTCTTGTTTTTCCTCCATGGATTTCTGGTCTGTGGTGTCCTGAACGATTGCCACGGCGCCAAGGCAACGGGCTTGGTTGGAGAGTCGCTGCGTCCGGGTAACAAGATTTCTCAGGTTGGAGGGGTCCGCCCATTCTGCCGATTGGGGACTACCGTTTTCGCCAAGGGTCTTCCGTAACAGGTCTGCCAGCCGGCTCCCAAGTCCCTCGACGGGGCGTCCGATGGCGGCGGTGGCAGTGACCCCCAGTAAGGCCCTGGCGGAGTCATTGTACCATCGCACGATACCGTCATCATCCACGGCAATGATCCCATTGGGGATGGAGTGAAGCAGGGTTTCCGCCAGCGTTTTCTGGATGGTGGCTTCCTCGTAAAGCAAGGCATTCTCCAGGGTCGTGGAGACACAGTCAGTCAAGGCGATCAGGCGGTGGAGATGCGGGTCACTAAAAGGCTGCCCCGTGGTTAGGGGGCCGACAAACAGCCAGCCCAGGAGGCGGTTATGGGATTGCAGGGGAAGAAGGACCTCAGCCCCCATCTGGTCGAGCAGGTCCTTCAGCATCAGGCGTGTGCTGGAATCCCGGATGAGGTCCAGGTTATTACGGGAGATGGCATGGGTGTGGACGGAAAACCAGAGGACTTGCGGATGAGTCTCGCCATAATCCAGAGAACTCGAGGTCTCCATGCATCTCAGGCCGGCGCGCAACCGGTATGATGCGACGTCACGGGTTCGGCAGAAAATGCCCACCCGGGATACCCTTAGGGAACTGGCAACTTCATCAACGAGTCTTTGCAGGAGGGTTTCGACGTTGGTAAAATGGCGCATGGCAGCAGAGAAGTCCCGGATATCCAATGTCGGATCCGGTTCGGGGGGAGGGGGGTGAGGTATCGCCCCGGCGATGGCATTCAGCCGCAGACTTTCGCTACGGAGTATCCGGTTCTCGCCAGCCAGGATAAGGTGATCGAGTGCCCGCTGGAGGAGGGCTGTCAGGCGATGGTGGTTCAGAGCCGCATCCTCAGAGGCATAGACGCCAAGCCGGTCGGCTTCTATCAAGGGGTCCGATCCGGTCAAACCGAAAGCCAGGACAAGGGCTTCAGGGTATTTCTGGTGGACCGTGGTCAGAAGGTCGAGTGCGCCGGGGGATTGCAGGTCGATCAGCAGGACACGCGACTGGATCTGCTCAAGGTGGGTCTGAACTTTGGCGGGCGAGTCAAGGTGGTGACAGGGGACCAAGGGGGGCAAGGCCTGATGCATGCGGGTGGACCACCCGGCATCCGTGCTGAAGATCAGGCATGAGCATGGGACTGTCATGGTCGGTAACCCTCCCTGATCAGGGGGAAAGCCAAGGCGAAGCTTGTTCCGATACCGACTTCGCTCTTGACGTCAATGGTTCCTCCATGGTCATGGATGATGCCATGCGCCACCGAAAGCCCGAGTCCTGTCCCCTGGCTTTTCGTCGTAAAAAACGGATCGAAAATATGCGGGATGTCATCAGGAACGATACCCTCGCCGGTATCCTGGATGACGACCTGAATCATGGCGTCATTGATGCTTCCGGTCCAAGGGGTTCCAGCGGCCTGTTCGGGTGTTGGGTTCACGGATCTCACGGTAAGCGTTCCCCCCTCTCCTATGGCTTCAATGGCGTTGAGGAAGAAATTGATCAGGGCCTGGCTGAGTTGATCGCCATCGGCATTAATGCGGTCTGACGTTGCATCCAGTGCGGTGACCAATCGGATGTCCTTGCCGCGCAACTGCTGTTTAACAAGTTTGAGGGCGTTTCGCAGGACGTCGTGCAACGGGGTACATGACAAGACGGGCTTGGCGGGCCTGGAAAACCGGAGCAGTTGGTTGACGATGGAGTCGATGCGCTTGACTTCGCCTCCGACTAATGAGGAGAAGGTGTCACGGAAATCGGCATCATCGTAGCGTTCAGGCAGTAATTGGGTGAATGTTTTGATGGAAACAAGAGGGTTCTTGATTTCATGAGCCATGCCTGCGGCGAGGGTCCCGATGCTCGCCAGTCGGTCGGTTCGGCGTATCTGGAATTCCAGTTGCTTGAGGGTGGTTTGATCATTGATTACAAGAAATGCGCCCAGGAGTTTCCCTGTGTGCCCGTAAAATACCGAACTGCTGACACGGATAGGGGTCGGCGCTCCGTCGTGGTGCGGGAGTAAAATTTCCTGGTCGCGAATGTCTTTACCCTGTTTAAGTGTGGCGTCAAGCATATGGGAGAGAACAGGTGGCAGGATATTCAGATATTGATTCAAAACAAGCGAGGGGGAAAGACCGGTGACGCGCTGGGCTTCCCGGTTGAACACCGTAACGCGCATATTATGGCTGGCGGCGATCACGCCGCTGACAAGATTATCGACCAGAATTTCGTTGTAAATTTTACTGTCCTGCAATTGGGTGTAAAGGCGGGCGTTACTCAAGGCGGCGGCAAGTTGGTTGGCAAGCATTTGAATCGCATGCTGTTCAGGGGCTCCATAGATCGAACCAGACAAACGTGGCCCCATAATAATGAAGCCTTCCATCCCTTCCTTGGAGCACAAGCCAACAGCCGCCGTAAACCCTATACCGTCGAGGATTCGGCAGGCTTCAGCGATGCGGGGCTCGGGTTGTACCCGATACAGGACTTCTGGAACGAGGGGTTCATCGGCCCGGGAAAGGACTTCCGGGAGGGCGTTGTCCGCAGGAAATGACAGCCCCGTTGAACCCTCAGGTATGGGATGGCGTTGTTCATAGCGACCCGATTCATTGATCAGGATGCAGATGCGATCCGTTCCCAACGATGTTGCGAGCAGGGACGAGAACTCCTCTAGCAGGGAGTCAACAGTATTTATGGAACGGAGAAGCGTATGGGCTGAAACTACGAGATGATTCATGTCGAGAGGGGCGAGATGCACAAACATCCGGCTTGCAAGCCTCTGCATCAATCCATTTGCAGGAGCCATGGAGATCGCCACTACCAGAGACGCGAGGAAATAGGGGAGGGATGCGAATGGCAGCCAAAGCGCAGTGATAAGATGATTTAGGATTGACCAGGAAACGGCGTAAAGTGCCACCAGATACAAAATCAGTAGAGCATAGGCTGTCAGCCTTCGCATGATGTAGGCCACGTCCATTATCCGCCGGGTGGCAATCCCATAGGCGATAACGACATACAGGCAGATCACGGATAGGGGAGTGAATTGGACGGATTGGGAGTTGCCGGTAATGACCGGAATAACCAAAGCGGTGGAAATACCAATGAAGATGCTGGACCCGCTGCCCAGAAGAATGAATTGCAGTTCGGTTTTCTGAATTCCATGTGTTGTACGTAAATTACGCAAAAACCTGCGGATAAGAATGGCCATGTTGAAGATCTGGAACGTACTGTAAAGAGGGAAGAAGTCGCTGTAGAGTGGATCGGGAATGGGATGCGAAGTTCCCCCCACGTTAGGATGATGCGTTGCGCCCAGAACGAAAAAGTGTGTCAGGGAAATGGCTGCGACGATTAAGGAGGCGGTTAGCCAGAGGGGTGAATGATTGAATATCCATCGGGCAGATTTGTCGGGGTGCATGATGGAGACCCGGAGCCAGTCAAATGACAGCGGAATCAAAGCCCCAGCCATCATGCATCCTCTCACGCACATGGCCACCGTTCTTTCATCCCTGTAAATAAATGCGATGGCCATGAAGATCAGCCAGATCATCAACAGGGTCGAGAGCATGAGAAAGAACTGGTTTGTTCTGCGCCGAGGATTGGTGTGGAAGACCAAGGCCCCAAGAATCAAACTGATCGCAATGCCGAGGAAATGGGCAATGGAAATTAAACTCATGATAGTCTCATCTTCTCCAGGACTAGACAACTGTTGCCGCCGCCTAGTCCATGTGAATTAATTAAAATGCAGTTCAGATGGGCGAATCGAGGTATTTTGGGGACATAGTCGAGGTCACAAATCGGGTCGGGTTTCTCAAGATTAGCGGTTGGCGGGATTATGCCATGTTTTATGGCCATTGAACACGCGATAACTTGGAATGCCCCCGCTGCGGACAGGGGGTTGCCGGTGACTCCCTTTATGGAACTGACTGGGATTTTGTAAGCATGTTGTCCGAATACATTCTTGATCATACGGGTCTCAACCCGGTCCAGTTCGGGATGCCCAGGGCCGTGTGCGCAGATGTAGTCCACATGCATCGGACGGCGGCCAGCATTGGCCAGGCATTCGATGATGGTACTGTCCAGGCCTGATCCAGAGACGGCCGGTTCGGTGTCAAAACGGGTGGCGTATCCAATAATCTCGAGATAGGGTATTGCGTTTCGGGAAAGGGCATGGGTCAGGTTTTCGAGTATTAATATTCCGGCGCCCTCCGAGATGACGCCAGAGTCACGATCTGCATCGAAGGGGCGACTCGCCTTTTCAGGGGGTTCGTTACGAAAAGAAACTAATCCTGCCTTCGCCATGCATGCGAAAGTAAGAGGGGTTATGGGTGCGTCAGTTCCGCCGCAAACCACGACATCCGATCGGCCACTACGGATCAGTTCTGTGGCGGCTCCGATTGCATCGAGGCCAGCCGAGCAGGCCGACGCAACCGTGCTTGAGCGGGCAATTAGAGGGTAGTGAAGGGCAATCATGCTGGCGGCTTGGTGGGGTTGGCATGCATGCACAATGTGCGAGGGGACCTTTACGGGCCCTTTTTCCCGCATTTTCCCCATGCCGCACTCGATAATTTCTAATGCGCTTGAACTTACGCCGAGGATTAATGTTACAGCCTTATCTGATCTCAAGGTCTCCAGAGATAGCCCGGCATCCCGGAAGGCCTGTCCGGTGGCGGCGATAGCCATTTGAGTTTGGCGGGCCAGTCGTTTTGTGCTGATTTGCTTATCGATGTGAATAGTCGGGTTGAAATCTTGAACTTCGCCTGCAATTCGACAGGGATGTTGACTGGCATCAAAGAGGGTTATGGTTTTGATGCCGCTACGTCCTTCGAGAAGAGATGACCAAAAGGCGTCCTTTCCTATCCCGTTTGGAGCCACGACACCTATACCGGTCACCACCACTCTATTACGGCCACTCATCAGGTCGGCCCCCCTCTGGGGAAAAGAGCGTATTTCGCCGAAATATGATGTTTTGCCATTATAGAAATCGTGCGTCCTCCCTCACACTACTTCTTTAGAAAAGTTGTATTGTTTGAAACTGACCATACTTTCTTTAAAAACGCAATTATTTATTAAAAGAGGTGTTCAAAAATGAACACAGTTCCATTTTGAACTGCACGAAAATGAACCCACCTCTATATATCCTACGCCCTTCAGAAAGAACACACTACATGTAGACATTATTACGTTGGCATCGTCCTTGCTATAAGACATGACCGTCGGAAACAACACATATAGGGGGAATAATGAAGAATACAAAATGCATGGGGTTGATCGTCGGGGTAATTGTAGTTTCAACCAGTTCGTGGGTACTGGCAAACGGGTTTCGTAATCCGCCTGCCGGAGCGGGAGCCCTTGGACGGGTAGGGGGCAAAATAGCCCAGGTGGATGATGCCTCTGCGGTGGAGCACAATCCGGCGAACATCACGGGGATTAAGGCGCCGGAAGTCATGGCATCCCTGACGGTGATCAATACCGGTACTGATTATCATTCACCGGTAGGCTCTGCCTCGACACGGGACGAGTGGAAATATCTGCCGGATATTTTCGCGGTGCTTCCCACCGAGAGCCCCATGTTTACGGCTGGTTTGGGCGTAACGACGCCCTTCGGTCAGTCTACGGTATGGAACAAGGATGGCGCCTTCCGCTATTCGGCGCCCTATTCGGCCGAACTGACGTTGATCAATGTCAATCCAACTCTCGCCGCGAAGCTGGGCGAACAGGTTTCCGTTGCCGCAGGGGTGGATGTCTATATGTCCCAACTGGACATGAAGCAGGTCATGCCGTGGTCCATGCTGACCGGTGTGGCCATGCCGGACGGCACTGCCCATCTGAAAGGCGAGGGGGCGGGTGTCGGCGGCAATGCGGCCATCACCTACCACCCGACCAAAAAACAGTCGATCGCCCTGACCTATCGTTCTCCTGTCAAGGTGGACTATGAGGGAGACAGCGATTTCAGCGGGTTCCCCGTCGGTGCACAGGCCATGGGGTTGAGCCCGTCCAGCGATTTTGACACATACATTAATTTTCCTACAATTGTAGGGCTTGGATATGGCATTGAACTGACAGATGTAGTGCGGGTCGAGGCGGATGTGGAATGGATCGAATTTTCCCGCTATGACTCCCTGTCTCTTGACGCGGGCAATAATAATCCCCTCTTGAACGGACCAGCTTCACAAAATCCTCGCGCCCCGGCGGTTATTCCCCAGAACTGGAAGGATACCTGGACTTTTGGTCTTGGCGCAGATTGGAAAGCCACCAGCGATCTTTCCCTGCGGGCGGGCTACATCTACCTGCAAAGTCCCGTACCTGAAGAGACGCTTGCCCCAACGCTTCCCGACACTAGCCGGCATGTCTTCACCGTTGGCGCGGGACTTCATCGGGGGGTGAATCGGATTGATGTCGCCTACGGGTACAGTCTGATCGGGGACCGTGATGTGAACAAGGATCAGAATCCCGCCGACAACGGAACCTATGAAACCACATCCCATCTCATGAGTGTGTCCTATGGTCACTCCTTTTGACATAGCCATGACGGAACAATGCGAGTTTCCCTCGGTTCTGGTGATTGATGACGAACGAGGGCCGCGTGAAAGTCTCAGGATTCTGCTGAAGCCCGAGTACCGTGTGCTGTGTGCGGATTCGGTGGATGCCGGACTGGCCCTGCTGCAGGAGCATCATCCCGATACCGTGGTCATGGATATCCGGATGCCGGGTAAAAACGGGATCGAGGGTTTGCGCGCGATCCGGGAACTGGACCGGCTTGTCTCCGTGATCATGTTTACGGGGTTCGGTGCCCTGGAGACTGCGCAGGAGGCGATCCGGCTCGGGGCCAATGAATATCTCAAGAAGCCCTTCGATGCGTTTGAGATCCGCGGGGTGATTCAGCGCCACGTGAAGCGCACCCGGCAGAAACGGCGCCAGCAGGAGGCGGAGGTCGAATTGATGGAACTCAACCGGGCGCTCCACGAGGAATTGGAGCGCCGGAAACATCTGGCATCACTAGGGCAGAAGTCCGCTGAATTGGTGCATGATCTGCGAAATCCTCTTGCGGTAGTGATGGGGTATGTGGAGCTGCTCTCGGACAAACTCAGGAATCCCGAGGTTGATCCGGCAGGGCAGGGACAGGATGCCTCGAACTATCTCCAGTGCATTGAGAAAAGTGTTCTGAGGTGCCGGGATCTTTCCGAGATGTGGCTGGACATAAGCCGGGGGAAGTTGCGCCGGGCCAGTGTGAGCCTGGGGGAGTTCCTGCGTTCCCTTGTCGAGGAGTGGCAGCTGATGGCTGACAGCAAGGAGCTGGATCTTTCGGTAGAGCCATGCGACCCGGGCCTGATGCTGGAGGTTGATGATGTCCAGTTGCGGCGGGCAATCCTGAACCTGATCTCCAACGCTGCGGATGCCATTCAGGTTCGCACAGGATGCATCCGGATCACGTGCCGCCAACACGGCACGGCGATTGAGCTCGGGGTCGAGGACAACGGGTGCGGGATGAGCGAGGAGCAGATCCGCCATGTTGCTGAACCTTTTTATACGACCAAGAAGGAAAGTGGCGGCACCGGACTCGGCTTGTTTATTGCCCGGCAGGTGGCAGAGGCGCACGGCGGTACATTCCGGATTCAGAGCGAGCCTGGCAAGGGAACGAAAATTATTCTTACATTCCCTGCCGGGGGCGGTTGATGGCGCAAACCAATTTCCGGATGCCCTCCGTGTCGCCCGCATAAAAGGCGGCCAGGCTGCGGTCGCGGAAGGCCACTGGATCGAGGCCGGTCAGTTGGCTCATCAGGTAATTCTCATCGGAGATGGAGGTGGGAATGCCCAGGGGGGCCAGTTGTTTAGCGAATTGGCCGGTGCGTTTGAGCATTCCGCGATAGGAATAGCCATCAAGGCCGATGGGGAGGGGTGCCCAGAAACGCGGAGGGAGCTGGAGCTTCAGTTTCCAGGTCATGCCGGTATTGATGTAGCGCTCCATGTCGGGAATATCGAATCCGTATCGGGCGGGGTCCTTAAACCAGCTGGTATGCGGCATCACGATGGAGGGCTGGAGCGTGATGGATCCGAGTCCGAGCTGCCGGATCAGGTCGAGGGTCTCGGCTTGAGTCTCGGCCGTGTCGCCCGGCGCCGGGAAAATAAAGCTTCCCACGGTGAATATACCGGCCTGCCGCGCCCGTTGTAGCGCGGAGCGAATTTCATCGGTGCTGATGTGCTTGCGTAACCGGTCCAGTATGCGCTGGCTGCCGGACTCGATCCCGAAAAACAACGCAACACAGCCCGACTCGTGGATCCGCGTGAAGTCGGCTTCGTGACTGTTATGGATGTGGGCGAACGAGGCGTACTGAAGCGGGATGGCTTGCTTCAATACTTCTGCGGCAAAGTCGTTGAGCAGGGAGTAGGGGGTGCAGGACCCGGCAAACCTGAAGGCGTGAAGTCCGTATTCCCCCTTGAGCCGGCAAACCTCCCGGATAAGCCGTTGAATGCTTTTTGTTCGCACCTTCCGATGGCTCTTGACGGGGTGGATGCAAAACGCACATTCGTTGCTGCACCCGCGGCTTTCATCAATCACAACGATCTTGATTTTCTCGTCCCCGGCCATGGCCGGGTACACTGAGGGATCATAGACCGGAAGGGGAATCTGATCGAGGTCCTCCACCATTTTTTCTTCGGTGATCTGGATGCCATTCCCGGAATTGTAAATCAGATTGGGGATGCCGGCATACGACGCTGGGGTGGCGCCGCTCGTGATCAGGTGGCGGAGTGTATCCTCGCCTTCCCCGAAGATCAGCGCATCGAAGGTGGGGTAATGGCGCAACAACCGGTCCAGGAAAAGATCCACATGGGGGCCGCCGCCGAAAATCCGCACCTGGGGACATTCCTTGCGGATTTTCGCGGCCAGTATGGCCGAGCCCTCCAAACCGTCCCCGTTCCAAAGCTTTAACCCGACGGCCTCGATACCGTTCTTGCGGATGCGGGCAACCAGCTCGTTCCCAATTTCCTGAACCATGGTGTCCTGGATCCGCCGGCGTTCCCGTTCTGCAGCCGGGAGTGTGGCCAGGGTGGCAAGCTTGTGGAGGGTCGGCAGAACTCCCTGCCTCGGGTCTTTCAGGGTCGTCCAGGCGCGGGTCAGGCGCTTCCGGAGACCGGGTGTTGTCATGCGGGCAACAGTGCTGACCGTGCCATAGTCCAGAATTTCAACCGTGCCGCCCCCCGCGATGATGACGCCCGCCAGATTGGCCAGTCCATTATCGGGCATGAGACTGCTGGGGGTGAATGGATAACCCGCATAGTTGACCAGAAGCCATCGGTTGAGTTGTCCGGTTTTCATGAATCTCCTAGATGTCAAGCGTGCCCCCTGAATGACTCGTCTCAAGCCAGTAAGGGCATACAAGACAAACGACGCGGGAAAGTCAAGTAGCTCGCATTGACGTAATAATTCTCCGGCTTGAACAGGGGGGCATGAAAGCAGTAAGTTCTGGACGTTCGAACAGCGGAGGAGTGTTTCATGAGGATTAAGTTAATTTGCCCCACCTTCTATACCCCTGACGGAGTTCTGTTTAAACCGGCTAAAGCCATGATGCCGCCGCTGACGCCGATTTTCCTGGCAGGCCTTGTCCCTCCGTCTCATTCGGTTTCCATCGTGGATGAGGCGGTTCAGGCCGTCGACTTTGACGAGTCTGTGGATTTGGTCGGCATTACGTCCACCAGTATCAATATCCGGCGTGCCTATGAAATTGCGGATGAGTACCATCGCCGCGGGACCAAAGTGGTCATGGGGGGAATCCATGTCTCTATGCTTCCGGAGGAGGCGATGGAGCATGTGGATGCTGTGGTGGTGGGCGAGGCGGAGGATTCATGGCCGGAGTTGCTGGGTGATTTCGAGCGCGGGACTCTCCGGAAATCATACAGCCAGCCGGCGCGGGATTCCCTGGCAGGACTGCCGACACCCCGGTATGATCTCATTGCGGCGGATCGTTATGTCAAGCTGCCGTTCAGTGATCTGCCCATGCTGCCTGTCCAGACGACCCGGGGGTGTCCGCACGACTGTGATTTTTGCAGTGTGACCAAATTCTGGGGGAAACGAATCCGGTTCCGCCCGATTCCGGACGTTGTCGCCGAGATAAAGGCCAGCAAGGGGCGCAATATCTTTTTCACGGACGACAATTTTTTTGCCAGTCCGAAACGGACGCAGGAACTCTGCGAGGCCCTGGCACCGCTGAAGATCCGCTTCATGTGCCAGATCGACACTACGGCTCGCCAGCGGGATGAATTGGTCAGGGCGGCCGCCAGGGCGGGATGCTTTATGGCCTTCATAGGCGTTGAGAGTCTGGACCCGCGCAGCCTTGCTGAACTCAACAAGGAATTCAACAAGCCGGACGAATACGCGAACCTGATCCGGCTGCTCCGAAAGAACTCGATCGCGGTGTATGCCAGCATCATGTTCGGATTGGAGCATGACGATTCACACACGGTGGACACGACGGTGAAGTTCCTGATTCAAAACAAGGTGGATATGGCTGCCTTTTTCCGGCTGACGCCACTGCCCGGAACCGCATTGTTTGGGCGATTGAAGGAGCGGAACCAGCTTGTTGACAACCAGTGGTGGTTGAATCTTGGAACGGGCATCCGGTCGCTAGTCAGGTATCAGGATAAACCCACCATTTCAGATTCGCTGGTCAAGCAGGCGAACAAGCGGTTCTATTCGATGGGCTCCATTCTACGGCGCTATGCACGCCTGGGAGGCGTGATGGGGCTTCCCCTGTTGTTAAACCTCAATTCCCGTAAGAAAATGATCAATTCCGGCGGGAGTTGCAGCTTCTAGTATCAGGCCAACCCGGTGCGGCGCCATCCCTTTTTCTTGTAACTGAACTATCGTTCAGTTATCATATTATCTGAACAAGGAGATGTTTTATGCCGAGAGTTATGGATATACAGGGGCATGTGGCCAAGCTTCGGACGTTTTGGCGACGGGAGCGGCGGATGCCGGGGTACGGCGAGATGTTGGGGCTGTTCGGGTATCAGTCCAAAAATGCGGTTTTCGGGGCCTTGAGGAAGCTGGAGGAACTCGGATTCCTGGAGCGGAAGCGGGGGCGTGCCGTCGCCACCGGTCGGCTGACAGGGACCCTGCGGCTACTGGGGGCGGTCCAGGCGGGGTTTCCCTCGCCGGCCGAGGAGGAACTGGCGGATACCCTCAGCCTGGATGAGTTCCTCATCCGCCGGCCGGAGGCGACCTTCATGTTGACGGTGCAGGGGGATTCCATGATCGCCGCCGGGATTGTCCCCGGCGATCTGGTACTCGTGGAAAAGGGCGGGACCCCCAGGCCGAACGATATCGTGGTCGCCCAGGTGGATGATGAGTGGACCCTCAAGTATTACATGAAGGATGCCGAGGGGGTGCGCCTGGATCCTGCCAATCCCAAGTACAAGTCAATCCGCCCGAAACGCTCCCTGGTGATCGGCGGCATCGTCAAGGCGGTTATCCGGAAGTATGACTGATCATGGCCGAGTTTCCCTTCACCTTGCAGTCCTACCCCCGCGCCATCATGCATTTCGATGGCGATGCGTTCTTTGCCGCCGTGGAGCAATCCATCCATCCCGGCCTGAAAGGGCAGCCGGTGGTGACCGGAAAGGAGCGGGGGATCATTGCCTGCGCCAGTTATGAAGCCAAGGCGCTGGGAATCTCGCGCGGTATTGCCCTGCATGATGCGATACGGATGTGTCCGGGGTTGAAAGTCCTGCCCAGCGACTATGAAACCTACAGCCTCTACTCCAAGCGGATGTTCGACATCGCCCGGCGCTATACCCCCATGGTGGAGGAGTATTCCATTGATGAGGGGTTTGCCGACCTCACGGGGTTGCGGCGCATCCATCACACCTCCTACGAGGAGATTGCCCTGCGGTTCCAGGCGGATATCCGGGCGGAACTCGACATCACGGTTTCCATCGGGCTGAGCCTGACCAAGAGTCTTGCCAAGCTGGGCTCAAAGTTCCGCAAGCCGCGGGGGTTTACCGCGATCCCCGGGCCGGATATCCCGGGGTTCCTGGGGCAGACCCCCCTGGAAAAGGTATGGGGGTTCGGTCCCAACACGGTGGCGTTGTTGACCAAGCACGGACTGAAGAC
>CAZMSS010000009.1:0-31312 GCA_964568965.1 uncultured Verrucomicrobiota bacterium
ATGTCCGGCGCCCGCGTCCCGATCCTGTCCCTCGTCGGCATGAAGCTGCGCCATGTGCCGCCGCTGCTGATCGTCGATGCCCGCATCCGCCTGATCAAGGCCGGCCTGACCTTGGAAACCGACCCCCTCGAGGCCCACTACCTCGCCGGCGGCGATGTCATCAATGTGGTCAACGGCCTGATTGCCGCGGACAAGGCCAGCATCGCGCTCACCTTCCAGCAGGCGGCCGCCATCAACCTTGCCGGACGCGATGTCCAGGAAGCCGTCCGCACCAGTGTTATCCCGAAGGTCATCGACTGCCCGGATCCCCAGAAGAGCCAGGTGGCCATGCTGGACGCCGTGGCAAAGGACGGCATCCGGATGCTGGTCAAGGCGCGCGTCACGGTGCGCACGAACCTGGAACAGCTCGTCGGCGGCGCCGGGGAAGACACCATCATCGCCCGCGTTGGACAGGGAATTGTCAGCGCGATCGGCTCCTCCGCGACGTACAAGCATGTGCTAGAAAACCCCGACGCCATCAGCCGCCGGGTGCTGGAAAGCGGGCTGGACTCCCAGACCGCCTTTGAAATCGTCTCCATCGATATCGCCGACATCAGCGTTGCGGGAACGGGCGCGAAGGACGTGGCCAACGTGGGCGCCATGCTGGAAACCGAGCGCGCCGAAGCCGACAAGAAGCTGCGCCAGGCGGAGGCCGAAGGCCGCCGCGCCATGGCCGTCGCACGCGAACAGGAAATGCGCGCCCTCGTCCAGGAAATGCAGGCCCGCGTGGTCGAAGCCCAGGCCGAGGTGCCCCGGGCCATGGCCGAGGCGTTCCGCAAGGGTAATCTGGGCGTGATGGACTTCTATCGTATGCAGAACATCCAGGCCGACACGGATATGCGCAAGACCATTTCCGGCGAAGGCCACGATACCCAGAAGCCGCATCAGGGATAAGTTCAATACACCCTTCCCGCTCCTTGAACGGGACCGGGAAGGGTGAAGGGTCGCATGAATTTTCTACCCATAGCCGCCTCTGATATGGACATGGTCATCGGCATCATTGCCGTGATCGGGTGGATTGTGGCCCAGGTCCTGGGCAAGATGAAGGGCGGCGACAAAACCGCGCCGCCGCCCAGCGAGGCCCCCACGCCAACCACCGACCCGCAGGACGAATTGCGCCGGTTTTTCGAGGAGATGGAGAAAACCCTGAAACCGAAGCCGGAACCCAAGCCGGTTTCGGTCGAGGTTCCACCTCCCCCTGTTCGCCCGTCACGCGCCAGGCATGAGCATGTTGCGATCCCGCTTCGCGTCCAGCCGGCGGCGCCTGCCGTCGACAGGGAAACACCTATGCAGACCGCCGAGGAAGCGGCCCGGGTGTTCATGAGGACCCTCGAGCGGGCCGCCACGGTGCCTGCGGTGCCAACGTTTCCCCAGCCGTGCCTTGTTCCCGAGGGGTTGCGTGATCCGCAGGCCCTCAGGAAAATGATCGTAACGATGGAAGTGCTGGGCAAGCCCATCGCGTTGCGACAGGCCTGATCCGGGATTTAGATCTTCAGGATCCGCTCATCCGCCCGGGGGTTTCCAGCAGGGTCAGTTCCCAGATACGGTTCAGTCTGATATTGGCCTACCCCCTTCAGGCGGTGCAGGATCTCGGCCACCTCCTCGGCGGCAGACTGGCATTCCTGGATCATCCCCTGCATCTCCGGTGACCCTTCCACCTTCTTCATGAGGTCGAGATACACCCGGATCACCGTTGCCGGCTGGCCCAGATGATGACAGGCAGCCCCCACCGTCTCCGACATCACCCGCTGCTGCTCAGCCTGGACCAGGGCCTTCGACTGGGCCTCAATCACCCGCACCTTGTCATTCGTCTGCTGGATGACTGCCCCGAGATGGCGCTGAATGGCCGAAAAGTCCTCGCTGGCCCCCTTGAAACTCACCTGCGGCAACTCCCCTTTCGCCATGCTCTCCAGCGCCTGGCGGAGGGCAGCCACCTCAATCGTATGCCGGGCCAGGAGAACCACACCCAACGCCACCAACGCCACGACCGAGGGCAGCATCAGGTACAAGGTCCTCACATCAAAGGAGCGATCGTATAAGGCATCACCGAGCAGGTAGGAAAACGCCAGGAGGGGTATCGCCGACATCAGGGCCACCGCCACCCCGAACTGATGGCGGGTTCCCCGGCTGACAATCGAACGGGGCAACTTCCCGCCCTCCTGCGGTTCTGGTCCGGGCCCCGCCCCCAGGTAGCGGCGGGACGGCTCGATATCCGACACCACAGCCTCATCCATGGCCTCCGCGATCACGCCCACCGCCTCGGGAAGAAAGCACAGCCACCGGCAGGGTTTACCCGGCGCCGATTCCATGCTGAACGTCCCGTCGTGAGCCTCCATGACAAGCCGGCAATAGGTCAACCCAAGGCCATCGGCATCCTGGGGGCATCCCCCCTTTTCCGCCGGGATGCATTCGACCGACACGCAGGCCCGGCTGTCGCGGCATCCAATCTGGACGGTGGTCGTCCCACCCTTGCCTGTCGCCTTGAGGGCAATCCGGATCAAATGGCGGATCACCCTTGAGATCTGGTCGGTGTCGCAGGCTACCGAGACGGGGTCGCCGGTCACAACAATAGCTCCCCCCGCGGCCTGGGCCGCCTCCGAAAGGCCGTCCGAAATGGCGCGGGCCAGGCTGAACAGATTCCGAACACGCCTGTGGGGAATCCCTTCCCCGGCCATAAACTTGCGGACCCCCAGCAGGAGCTCAACCAGTTCCTCGAGGGTCTCCGTGGCGCCCAGGGCATCATTCACATACAGGGAGGCATCATCCTTGAAGTGCTTCACCGATGCACGATCCGCCATCTCCAGGAGATTGGCCAACCCGGCAAGCGGGGTTTTCATGTCGCGCACAACCAGCCGGGCGAGTTCCGCCCGAACCGATTCAAGATCTTGCGCTAGTTCCGGCTTCTCACTCATGATGCAAACAAATTCCCCCTGTTCAGGATCCCGTCGGGGTCGAACAGCCGTTTCACGTCCCTCATCTGACGGAGTCCGTGATCGCCCAGCATCTCCCGGAGCAACGCCACTTTGAATTTCCCGATCCCGTGTTCCGCCGAAACCGTCCCGCCCCACCCAATAACCCGGTGCGCCCATTTCAGGTACAAGTCTTTTCCGGACTGATACTCCTGCAGGGACCGAGGGAGGATATTCACATGCAAATGATTGTTCCCGATATGGCCGAAAATCACATACTCCAGTCCCGCCGATTCCAGCGTGCTCCTGTACAGTTCCAGAATTTCTGCTAATTCTGTATCCGAAACAGCCATATCCGTGCCAAGTTTGGTTAATTCCGGCTCTTTTTTGCGTCGTTCATCAATCACGCGGTTCACTGTCTCGGGAACGGCATGCCGGAACTGTTTAAAGCGCTCCAATTCCCGTTCCGAATCCGCGATCCAGGACGCATCCGGATCCCCCCCTGCCGCGGCCATCCGGGCGGGTAGTTCCGCCACAGCCGCGGCGACCTGATCCTCCCCGCCGTGATACTCCAGATAGATCGCCGTATGGTACGCCGGGGGCAGTTCCGGGATGCCGGGCGCGGAAGGATTTTCGATCTTCCGGCGTCTCAGCAAATCCAGGGAATGGGCATCGAAATATTCGATGGCTACAGGCTTTTCCCCGGGGGGAAGGCTCCGGATGGTTTTAACCAACTCCACGGCCATGGCATCGGCAGGGAAGAACGCCAGCACGCCCCAACGGCATGCGGGCATGGGGATTAACTTGATTTCGATCTCCGAGAAAACCCCCAGAGTCCCTTCTGAGCCGATGAAAAGATCGAGCAGATCCATGTTGTCGGCAACATGGAAGCCTGCCGCATTTTTCATTGCCGGCATGATGTAATCCGGCAGGCTGCCCGCAATTTGACGCCCTCCTTCCGTACGGAGGGAAAAGGTACGCCCCTCCGCCCGCTCGCGTCCACGCCTGAGCGACAAGATGGATCCATCGGCAAGAACGACCCGCAGGGCTTCAATGTAGGCACGGGTCGCGCCGTACCGGAACGTGCAGGCCCCCGAGGCATTGCAGGCCACCATCCCCCCGAGGGAAGCTGATGTTTCCGTGGGGTCGGGAGGAAAGAAGTACCGGGGCGCGCACCGCAGCCACTCCAGTGCGGACAATGAGTCCGGGCTCCATCCTGACGTGTCGAATTCGCAGGACTGCAAAATGTTTCTCAATTCCACCAATGGAAGACCGGGCTGAACCGTGAGAAACACCTCATCGCGCCCGGGTTTGATGCGCATGCCGGTAATCCTTGTCATCCGGCTCAAGTTCAAGATATGCCCGCCGTCGGGGACGGCTCCGCCGGTAATGCCGGTGCGGGATCCCTGCGTTGTGATGGAATGGCGCGAGTGGAGAACCTGCCGGATATCCTCCTCGGAAACCGCAAATGAAATCAATTCGGCCCGGCCCGTCCGTCTGGACTCATCCCGGAGGTAGTCAGGATACTGTCCCTTGACATCCGGCCTGAACAGAGGGGCATTCATCTCGTCATTCTCCTGCTGGCGGGGTGTACAGTCGTTCCTATTTCCAACCCAGGGCACAAAGCCGCTCGGGCGAGAGCCATTCATCCAATTCACCATCCGGCAGGCACCCCGCTGCGCGCACAGCCTCCCGAACCGGCAGGCTCCGATCCCGCATCAGGCGCGCCACCTCGACCGCCTTCTCATGCCCGATCCCGGGAATCAAGGCCGTGATGATTTCATGCGAATTTTCCATCATCTGACGGCATCGTCCGACACGGGCCGTGATGCCCTTGATGCAGAGTTCGGCAAAGGCCGCATCCGTCCGGCGAAGCAGGTCCAGGGTGTCCAGTATGGCGTCGGCGGCGAGGGGCAGGAAGGCGTTCAGTTCCAGTTCGCCCGACATCACAACCAGGCTCACCTCATGGTCGTGGGCCATGACACGGTAGGCGGCCTGGATCACCATCTCGGGGATCACGGGATTCACCTTCCCGGGCATCAGGGTCGATCCCGGCTGGAGGGCCGGCAGCTCAATCTCCCCGAATCCGCCCTCCGGCCCGCTTGACATCAGGCGGAGATCCCGGGCAATTTTGACGAGGTTGACCGCATGGGCCCGGAGGATCCCCGACACCTCGACCAGGGCATCCTGGTTCTGCGTGGCATCCATGAGGTTTTCCGCACGGGCCAGGTTCAGTCCCGTCACGTCGCGCAGTTTCTCAACCACCCCGAAAATATAATTCCGGGGAGCCGCCATTCCCGTCCCCACGGCAGTCCCGCCCAGATTCACCACACGCAGGCGCTCCACACATTGAAAGATCCGCCACCGGTCGCGGGCCAGGGCAGTCGCATAGGCGCCGAATTCACGCCCCAAGGTCACCGGGACGGCGTCACGAAGCTGCGTGCGCCCCAGTTTAACCACCTCGGCGAACTCGCGTTCCTTGGCCTGAAAAGCCTCCTGCAGGCCCACGACGACCGGCTCAAGCTGCCGGAGCAGCGTAATGGCCGCCACCCGGAGGGCGGTTGGATAGGTATCGTTCGTGGACTGGTGCAAATTGACATGATCGAAGGGATCGACGGGCCGGCCAAGGCTTCTGGACGCGAGCCGGGCGACCACCTCGTTGACATTCATGTTGGTGGAGGTCCCCGCCCCGCCTTGCAGGGCATCCGTCACAAAATGAGCCTGGTGATCCCCGCGGATGATCTCCTCGCACGCCGACCCGATGGCGGCGGCGACATCCTGCGGCAGGTAGCCGCATTCAGCATTGGTTCGGGCACAGGCGAGCTTTACCTTTGCCAGTGAGGCGATAAGGACCGGATGAACCGGCCGGCCGGCCGCGCTGAAATTCAGACGGGCCCGTTCTGTTT
Source organism: uncultured Verrucomicrobiota bacterium (assembly GCA_964568965.1). Taxonomy (GTDB): domain Bacteria; phylum Verrucomicrobiota; class Kiritimatiellia; order CAIKKV01; family CAITUY01; genus JAABPW01. Next base: position 5,855 of record CAZMSS010000009.1, read on the forward strand.
GAATGCCGTACAGCACGCCGTCCGGCACCGCAAGTTCGCCGAGAAGATCATGTTCGATGCGTGCCATGGCAGCAAACTACACCGGCCCGAAGCCCGTTTCCAGCACAAATAGCGGGGTGGTTGGCCTTAAAACCGCCGAAATTCCATCTCTAAACTTGACTCATGCCGCAAACGGACGCATATTGCGTCCATGGGGGTATAACTTATTGAAGGAACCCGGTAAGGAGTACGACCATGGGCGTCAATAAACAAATGCAGTGTCGCGATGAGTATAAGCAAATGCTCGAGAAGCTCAGCCGGCTTCGAGTAAAAATGGGGTTGAGCCAGCATCAACTGGCTGACAAGCTGGGATGGGACCACCTTCTGGTACAAAAGATTGAAGCCTGCGAACACCGGCTTGATCTCGTTGAATTACACAATCTTTGCCAGGCTCTTAACCAGGACGCATCCGAACTTCTCGGACAGTTGGCCATTACTCTCAGGGTTGACGACGAGAATTAATTACCGGGAACAGGCAAGCCAAACTACGCCGGATCCCGGCCGAAGTCATCAGCCCCCCCACAGGGCTGACGTCCCGTGCCTTCACAGGCTTGACCAAGCCCGGAATCGGCGCTACTCGCGCAGGGCGGAGAGCAGGGCTTCGTAGGCGGGTTTGGGGCGCATATCCTCGTCAAAAGGCAGCGCGTGCCCATAGGTCCCGCCGCTGATCCCGGGAACCCAGGAGTAGCGGTCGGTGAACCCCCACAGGACAATGACCGGGCAGTTGGAAGCCGCACGAACGCTCTCGATGACCCCGCGGTAGACCTCCGCCTGGATCTGGAAATCCTCTTCGGTGTGCTCCCGGGGAACCCAGACGTCGAGTTCCGTGATATGGACGGCCAGCCCGAGGTCGTTGAACCGCCGGATGTTCTCCGTCGCCTGTTCCCGCGTGGGGTGCAGCTTGTAGTTGCAGTGATACTGCAGGCCGATCCCGTGGATCGGCACGTCGCGGGCCAGCAGCTCCGTGATCATCTTGTAGCACCGGTCGGATTTCTCACACATCCCGTCCATGCTGTAGTCGTTGTAGAACAACTTGGCGTCCGGATCCGCCTCATGCGCCATGCGGTAGACCAGCTCGATGTAGTCGGGGCCGATGGAGTGATACCAGGGGCCCTCGGGCCGCAGGCCAAGCCCCTTGTCGTTCAGGGCCTCGTTGAGGACATCCCAGGCGAAAACGCGGCCCTTGTAATACTGCATGACGGTCGTGATGTGCTCGCGCAGGATGTCGAGGGCTTCCTGGCGGGGAAACGTCTTGCCCAGGGCCCAGTCCGGAAGCGCCTCATGCCACACCAGCGGAACCGCCCGCACACGCATGTCATGGCGCGCGGCGAAGTCCATCATGGCCGTCGTCTGACTGAAGTCGAACTCCCCCCGCACCTTCTGGATGGCCTCCAGCTTCATGCTGTTCTCGGCGACGATGCAGTTGAACTCGCGAGCCAGGACCGCGGCATAAGCCGGGTCCTTCAGGAAGGTGTCGTGCCCGCAGGCTGTTCCGATGAGCAGGCCTTTGCGGGCCGCCAGACTACGCAGTGTTTCCGTTTTCATTGATACTCCCTCGCATCCTTCAGCAGCGGCTTTGGATTCGCAACCTTCCCGCACGGCCGCACGCCGGGCCCGATCCGTGAAACCCCCAGATCCTCATCCATCCGGGCAATGTGGTCCTGCAACCGCTTCACCACCTCGGGATTCTTGTCCGCCACATTGCTGGTCTCCCCGATATCACTGTCCAGATTGTACAGTTCCGGGCCACCCGCTTTCTCAACCGGCTGATTGGCGGCTTTCTTGCCCTTCCCCTTGCTCCCGGACTTGATCATCAGCTTCCACGGCCCGGAGCGGACCGCCACCAACTGGTTGCCCGCGAAATAGAACAGAGCCTCATGCGGCGACTCCCTGCTCTTCCCGGACAACAGGGGCCAGACGTCCATTCCGTCAATTTTCATCTCCGTCGGCACCTCTCCGCCGGCCAGTTTCACCACCGTGGGCATGACATCAATCTCGCTCATCGTCGCATCACAGGAGGTCCCTGCGGGGATCCGGCCCGGCCACCAGGCTATCGTCGGTTCACGCACCCCCCCCTCCCAGCAGGTGCCCTTGCCGCCACGCAGGGGCCCCGCAACCCCGCCATCCTTTCCAAACTGCAACCAGGGACCATTGTCACTGGTGAAAATCACCATCGTGTTCGAGTCGAGCTTCAGGTCGCGCAGTGTCTTAAGCACCTCTCCAACGCTCCAATCCACCTCCTCCACCCAGTCGCCGTACCGGCCATTGGCCGACTTGCCTGCGAAATTTTTCCCGGGATGGATGGGTACATGAACCGCCGTGTGAGGGATGTAGAGGAAAAACGGCTTGTCCCTGCTCGCCGTGATGAACTTGATGGCCTCCTCGGTGTATAACTCCGTAAGCCTGTCCTGAACAGCAGGCGCCTCCACCACTTTCCCGTCGCGTACGAGCGGCAACGGCGGCCGCCCCATGTCGTTCGAATACGGCAAGCCGACATACTGGTCAAAGCCCTGCCTGGTGGGCAGGAAATCGGGCTGGTCGCCCAGGTGCCACTTGCCGATGCACATCGTGGCATAGCCCCGCTCCTTGAGCAGCCGTGCAACGTTCTTCTCCTTTGGATTCAGACCGGTGGCACAGGAGGGGAAAATCACGTTGGGCATGGACACACGCTTCGCATAGCAGCCTGTCATCATCTGGGCCCGTGACGGAGTGCTGACGGGCGCCGCATAGAAGCTGGTCAGTTTCATTCCCTCCGCCGCCATCCGGTCGAGATTGGGCGTGCGGTTGAGCTTTGACCCGAATGGCGCGATGTCGCCATACCCCATGTCATCAATCAAGATGACAACGAAGTTGGGTTTCGCCGGGGCCTCAGCCGCCCGGGCCGTGCCCGTACCCACCCAACCCGGCATGGCCATCGCGGCCACCCCCACCCCGATACACTTCAGAAATTCACGCCCGTTTGCCTGCTTCATTGGTTCTCCCTTTCTTTTTACATTCCATTCAATGCCCGGGGCGGAATCGGTTGCGATTCCGGCCGGAACTCATGCCGTCATCGAGAGTTCATTTTCCTGTTTCGCTTCGTCTGGACGGGAAACCCATGGAAACTGAGCATGGGCATGATGCGATCCATGTCAAAGGGCACAACGGCGGGGCAGCACCCATAGCCGCCGTGGACGACGGCCTTGCCCGACAGGGCGCGCTCGAGATGAAGGCGGACCACGGGCGTATTGGTGTATTCGATCTTCCCGATCCCGACACACCCCTCCTTGTCTTCCACCCGGAAGGGGTTGGCGCGGGCGTCCACGGTTGACATGCGGCCGACAACATTCCTGAAAGTTATCTCAAGGGTCCGGCCCGCCTCCGTGGCGCGAATTTCGCCTGGCTCCGGAGCCAGGTGATGGACGTCCCGGCCATAGACCGTGGCCAGCGCCGCCTGCGCGGCACGCCGGGCCAGCACCATGTTGCCGGACGGGCCCACATGGATGCCATCGGTCAGAGGCAGATCCAGGGAGGGAATGACCATGACGTTGGACAGGCGCCCGGGAACGAGCCGCTGCTGCTCCCGGAGCAAAGTCCACGCGTTCTCGGAAACCACATTGTTAATCCCCGCGTCATACCAGCGGCCGATCTGAACGGTCAGCACCGGCAGACCAGGCTGCTTCATGGCCTTGCGCCAGGACTTCACGGCCGCAATGAAACGATCCGCATACAAGGGGGCCGCGGATTCGTTGGTATCGCTTTCCCCCTGGTACCAGAGAATTCCCCGTACCTGCCCCCCCACGGCCTTGTGGACGCGCATCATCAGGTCATACAGGGAATGAGGGGGGCTCGAGTCCGTGGGGTTCCAGGAGGAAAGCGGCGAGCCGCCCAGCGACACCTGCACCAGGCCGACCGGGATATTGGTCTGCTGCCTGATCAGACGGGCAAAATGGATCCAGGGCCCGTGGCTGGAGTTGACGCCTTCCCGGTTCTCGGGATGGGCGGTATCGGTTGACTCGTTCAGGGGGTGAGTGGCCAGCGTCCACTGCATGGCATTGTTGAAAAGATGGAGCCCGAGTTCCGGCGGATCATAACAGGGGCCGCGTCCATAGCCTGCCGAATTGCTCTGCCCCGCAATGATCCAGAGATCACCGACTCCCAGGCAGTGGCGCACATCTCCGTGCATCTGCCATTCCGCCCAACCGTTCGGGTTGGTCCGCAGGTGCGTTTCCAGCCGGTACAGTCCGCCCGCAGGGATCTTCTTCAGCACGGCTGACCATGATCCGTCAGCCTTGGTAGCCGCAGGCTGCCAGTCCAGGTGGCGCGCCACGAGCTCGGAGGAATCCTCCCGGACCAATCGCAGTTCCACGGTTCCCGCCGGAGCCCCGCCCCATCGGCCTGAGACAGCCATGTCGGCCGTGCCGGTCTTGTTCTGCTGGAAAATCTGCCAGTCACTGACACTCCGGTCAATCACCACTCCTTGCACATCAGCCATAATAAGTCTCCCCCGGTTTCAAGTCCTTCATTTGTATTTCACAGCCTGGTCATTCTTCCCGGCGACACCCGGCCTGCTCCGCCCTTCGGAAACGTAACGGGCAAGAAGTCCGGTCAACCGTTCCACGACGTCGGGATGCAGAGCCTGTACATTCGTCTTCTCAGCGACGTCACGGGAGAGATCATAAAGCTGAATTTGCGGCAGGCCCGCTGCAATCGCCTCCTTGTCGCGCGGACTGCTCCATCCGCCTGATCCGGGACAAAACTCCAGCTTCCACTGTCCTTGCCGGATGGAGAATCTCCCCGCTATGGAGTGATGCACAACGGCTTCGCGCAACGGAGCCTTGTCAATACCGAGTAATGCCGGATAAATGCTGACGCTGTCCTCCCCCGCATTGTCGGGCAATGTGACCCCGACAATGGCGGCACACGTTGCCATCAGATCGGTCAAACATATCAGTTGATCACTCCTTGACCCCGCCTTGATCTTTGCAGGCCAGCGGCAGATGAATGGGATACGGTGCCCTCCCTCCCAGATGTCCGCCTTGTGCCCCCGGAATATGCCGCTGGGCTCATGCCCGTGTTTCTTCAACGTCTCGATATCCGCCGCCGGCGAACAGCCGTTATCACTTGCGAAGATCACCAGCGTATTGTCTGCCATTCCTTTTTTCTCCAGTGCGGCGAGGACCTCCCCGACGCTTGAGTCCGTCTGCATGACAAAATCCGCATAGGGACTGATGCCGCTCTTCCCCTGCCAGTCCTTCGAGGGAAGTATCGGCGTATGAGGCGAATTCAGCGGCAGATAAAGGAAGAACGGCTTGCCGTCTCCGGCATCCCCGGGACGGGCCTCGATATACTCGACCGCCTTGCGCGTGAGTTCAGGCAGCACATCCACAGCCTCGAAATCGGGGGCCGCCGGGCCGGACCGGACCCACTTCTTCTTCGCCGTGGGGGCCTTTGTGAAGTGGTCATTCTCGATGTAGGCAAACGGCGGCATATCCAGGGATGCCGAAATGCCATAGTAATAATCAAAGCCAACCGTCGTGGGGCCCTGCCCGACCCTGAGATTGTTGGGGTCCTTGCCAACCGACATCGTCATGCCCAGATGCCATTTGCCGATACAGGCGGTCGCGTATCCCTGCTGCTTCAAGAAGGAGGCCACCGTCATACGCTGCGGGACAATCAGAGGGGGGCTATCCCCACCCAACACACCATTCTGCAGGTGGGTTCGCCAGCAGTAACGGCCAGTTATAATCCCGTACCGTGTCGGCGTACTGACCGAGGATCCGCTATGGGCATCCGTGAAAATCATTCCCGCGGCCGCGAGCTTGTCGACATTCGGCGTGGCAATTTTTCCTTGGGGATTCAGGCACTTCACATCCCCATACCCTAAATCGTCACACAGGATATAGAGAATATTAGGCGGCCTTCCCCCTGAGTCCGCGGCGCGCACCAGCCCCGTCATCCCGACCGCAACGGCCCCGAATGCAGCGGTCTTCATGAAATCACGGCGTATTGTTTTCAAGATATGCATCCCTGTATAACTCAGACGGTTGTCATAACCCCGATGCCCCCGGCGTGGCTGGCCGGGTTATCATTTTACTGCAGCATGAATTCAAGTTTCCAGTCATCGGTCCTGAACGGGGACGCCGGCAATCCAACGGCGTTAAAGAGGTTACACCCGTCAGGATTGATATCCCAGGCATAGCGGACCGCCACGGGGTTCGGCACCGCCGCACTGCTCACCACCACCGTCTTGCCCTCAATCTTCGCATCCGCCCAGACGAACTTCCTGTCCGCCCCGGCAATCGCGAACCGTTTCAGCGGCTCTCCTCCCTTTGCCACCAGCCCGGCCCCCACCATCGTGAAGTGAAGCCGGATCTTCCCGTCCTTGACCTCCATGTGGTCGTACAGGGGACCGGAGAACTCAATCTGACGGCCGTAGGTCCTGGCAAGCGCCACCAGCGAGAGACGGCGCCCGACCTCAGCCTTGCTGAGGGGATGGATGTCATCGGCATTGCCGATATCCACCGACACGGCCATGCCCGAATTGGTAACGAGGGTCTGCAAACGCGTCTGGACCTCGCGGAACGCGGCCCAGTTGCTTTCACCCGGTTGATCCCGGGGCGGCCTGTAGCTGGACAGCTGCACGAAGTAGACGGGGAAATCGCCGCGGGCCCACCGGCCGCGCCAGTCCCGGACCATGGCGGGGAAAAGGATCTGATAGAGATCCCAGTCATTGGAATTCCCCTCGCCCTGGTACCAGATGGCGCCCTTGATTCCGAAGGGGATCAGGGGGGCGATCATGGTGTTGAAAAGAACCATCGGCGCGCATAACACATCGTCTTCCCACGCGTCCATGCCCTCGGGCCTGGCGGGGGCCTCGCCCGGCTGCACGGGCTTGGCGGGAGGCGTTTTGCCTTCCGCGCGGGCTTTGGCGGCATCCGCCTCCCAGCGCTTGAGGAGATCCGGCCACTTCGCGGTGTCCTCCGCCCACTGCGCCTTATCCCGGAGATACCGCTCCTTGCGCCGGGGATAATCCGCCCTGGCCGCGAGTGCCTGGTTCAGGTAATTCGAGAGTGCCGCTTCGGACTGGAGCCCCTCCAAACTGGTCCACATCTGCCCGGAGCTGCCGCCCCGGCAGGCATTGATAAGCCCGACGGGGATCTTCTCCGCGAGATGGATTTCCCGTCCGAAAAAATACCCGGTCGCGGAAAACTCCCTGGCGGCGTCGGGCGTGCACACCGCCCAGCTTCCCTTGCAGTCAGCCTGCGGCTCAAGATCGGTGACCTTGGGCATCTTGAAAAGCCGAATCTGCGGAAAATTAATCTGTCCAAGGCCCTTGGGGTCCTTTGCATTCCGCCCGAGCACCCGTCGCACCGGCAGGGCCATGTTCGACTGGCCCGAGCAGACCCAGACGTCACCGATCAGCACATCCTTGAACGTCAGGCTGTTTTTGCCGCTCACCGTCACCGTGACTGGAGTCCCGCTGATCTTCAGGTCCGTGAAAACGACCTTCCATTTGCCGTCCGCCCCCGTCGTGGTCGTGGCCCTGGCATCCCCCACGGTAACGGTCACCCCTTCCCCGGGATCCGCCCAGCCGAACACCGGCGTGTTCGTGCCCGCCTGCAGCATCATGTGTTCACCGAATATGGCCGGCAGGCGGACATCAGCCCGGCCCAATCCACACATCGCGCATAGAAACCCGATAGCAATTACCCCGGTCTTCCCCTTCATTATGCCTCCCCTTGATTTAGTCATCTTCGGTCTTCGCCACCCTTTCCTGGTTCACTTCGCATCCGGAGCGGAATCGGTAACGATTCCGGCCGGAGCTCATATCGACTTGTTCAAATCATATCACGTTTTGCCTTCATGCTTCGCGCTCCCTATTTCTTCACCTTGCGGGAGTAAAGGTCCTTCGGCAGATCATCCCCGAAGAGGACGATCGGGTCCGCATGGAATTTCCGGAAGTCAGCAACGGACGGATCCCCCGGGTACGGCACCCAGAAATGATCCTTGGAGGCATTGCGCCAGGTCAAGGCATAGGCGATTCTCCGGGCAACGGGATCGGCTTTCAGGGGTTCCAGGAAACAGGCGGTGTACCAGTCATGACGCGAGCACTTGCTCATGCCGTCGCGATACCCGAACTCCGTCAACGCCGGCACCTTTCCATGCTGCTCAGCAAGCTCCACCACAGCATGGCACAATTTCACCAAGCCCGACGTATCCTCCGTTGTATACACATCACATCCCAGCACATCCATGAACTCGTAACCCGGAAAGCGGTTTGCCTCGTAGTCCTCCTTGCTGCTGACGCCCGACTGGGATGGCGAGTAAGCCCACAAGAGGTTGTGAATCCCTTTCACATCCCGCAGGTAGGTCACGGTGAACCGCCAGAGGGCAATGAATTCATCGGGGGTGCAGCGCCCTTTCCCCCACCAGAACCAGCCCCCCGTGTGCTCATGCCAGGGGCGGAAGATGACCGGCACGGGGCGCCCCTTCCTGTCCTTGAGTGACAGCATGAACTGGGCGAACTTGTCCAGTTCCTTTGTAAACTCCTTATGGGAGGCTCCCCCGGGCAGGATCGCCTTGACCGCATTGGTCGACGCACCCGTAACCCCTCCGCCCGTCGCGATATTTCGCATATGCCAGCTGATGGTGTTGACGCCACCCCGCTCGAAGGCGTCGACAATCAGATTGGCATACCGGTTGCTCCCCGTATGTCCCATATCCCAGCCGTAGATGGCGGGAAACGACCCCGTCACATCCCTGACATCCGATCGTTTGTCATCGTTCGCCCAGCCGACTCCATAGCAGGTCGTATGTTGATGCCCGAAGAGGATACGGGTCCGGGCCGAGTCCCGCAGGTAATGAAAGAGAGCCCGGGTTTCGGGCGTGGCGTCGGGATCCACAAGCTCCACAGCGGCACCGGCCCCAGTCACCGCACTGGCACAGCACATCGCGCAAACAGTCATTACAACAACCTTTTTCGCTAGCATGCGTCACTCTCCCCCGTGTCCACGCCTGACACGACCCCGTATTTGACACGCTCGACACCCCGCCGCGGCGGTCTTCACTTCATAATCGTCACACCCATGAGCCCGATCACCACATCCTGCGACAACGCCTCCAGCGTCACCTGCGACAACGCCACTCCCGGACGCAACCGCGCATTGAGCAGCACGGCCCGGCAGTTTCCGCCCAGCTGAACCGTCTCAGGCGGCGTTGCCGGCAGTGCAAAGGCATCCCGCGTGTAGTTGTAGTCGCTCGCCCCCAGTGGACACAAGGTCCAGAAGTTCATGGGAGGAACGATCTCCAGATCCTCAACGATGCCGTCGTCATAGGTCATGCGCAAACGGGCGTTGGCGATCCGGCACTGCATGGGATTGGTGCTTCCGCAAAGCAGGAACCAGGCCGCCTCGCCGGCCCGGCCCACCGGCACCGTCACCTCACGCGGCCAGTTATCCCAGAGCGAGGTAAAGGCAATGTTCCGGGCGTCATTCGCCCAGGCAAACGGCACACCCTGAGGCGTCTTCAGACCCCCATTCGCGTCCAGCAGGGCCGGCACCTGCGACAGGTCGATCTCCGGCGCATTGATTTTCCAGTACGCGAATGTCCACGGCGCATAGCCATCCGAACCGATGCGCGCAGAACAGGTTCTGGGACGCGGCGACAGGTAGTCCTGCTTGTAGATCGTGCAGACGTCCGCATTCAACTGGGCCCGCATATCGCAGTACTCCCAGGAGGCATCGGTCTTGATTTTTTCCACGCGTTTGGCGGCTTCCACCGATGCCGTGGCGGGATCGTCCACCTGAATTTTGAACAGCCGCCACTGCGGCAACTCCCCGATGTTGACCCGCGCCTGTACGAGGTGATGACCGGGGTTGGCGGCCACCGTGGCCTCAATACGCCCGTCCGTCAGGCTGGCTTTGCCCAGCACGCCCTGCGGATCGAGAAACTCCAGGATCCCGACCGGGCCGGCCTCGAGCTGGATGCGCTGCCCAACCCCGGATTTCAGGCTGGTCGCCAGGTCGCCGCACGCCGATGCAGGGACGAACTTCAGCACAACCTCCGCCTTGCCGCACGGCTCCGTCCGGATGCGCACGATACTGCATCCAAAGCCGGCGGTAACAGTCCATGTCACCGGCCGCCCGTTCACCTCAACGCCTGAAATCTTCTGAGCTTTTACCGGCATGTCCAGGACCAGGCTGGCCGCTTGCGTCAGGGTCACCGTCCAGGCCTGGGCACCCGCCCCGCCCTTGAACCTGATGTCAACATCCGGCGTCGCCATGGACGCGTGGTCCCACGCGGCCGGGAATTGCGGGGCCAGGTGCACCGTCCCGTTGGGATAGTCAGGCCGGTACCCGAACAGCCCCTCCACCACCGTGCGGCAGAACATGCTGAGCACATCGGAGAAATCCGTTCCACCGTTGGAACAGGCCAGCCCGCCGGGCACAACCCCGTAATAGATGGATTCGAGGTAATTGCCGCGGAGGATGTCCCAGCCATCCTCCGACAGACCCGCGCGGAAATAGGCCAGCGCCAGGGCATAGTTGTCGCCCGGATACATTTCGCGAACAGACCAGGGCGCCGGCACCCAGTTGCTCATCCAGCAACGAGTTCCGCCAAAGGGCATGGCAACGCGCTCCAGCCCCCATTCCGTGTAGTGCAGGGCCTGCGCGGACTGCTTAGCGTCCAGAAGGCCGGTTTCAATCGGCAGAAAGATCGCGCCCAGCCAGCTGTCCTCGTGCACACGGTGGAGGCCCCCCTGCTCCTTGTATTGAGCCATGTACCCCTTGCGCTTGATCCACAATTCCTCCATCAGGGCCGTGCGGATTTTGGCAGCCTGTCTTTCATGCCGCTTCGCGGCGGCCTCGTCGCCGCCCCTCCGGGCCAGCTCGGCCAGCGCCAGGTAGCCGGCATAGGCATACGCCGATTCCTCCGGACTACCCCCGCCGTTGTACCAGACGCTGTCCGTGGGCCAGGTATTGATGTAGCTCTCGTAGAGGCCATCGTCATCCGGGTCGAAACACTCCTGGACCCACTCCATGTGCAGGGCCAGCGCCTCGCGCAGCAGGGTTTCCAGTTCCTTGTCGCCGGTCCAGCGCCAGGCGTGGATCAGCTGGTCGAAAAACTGGGTCTGGAAGTTGTAGATACTGCCGTCCTGGACAATGCGGCCGCGTCCGAAGAGCCGCGACTCCGGCGCCTGGGTGCAGAGCCGTCGCGCGGGGTTGGCAACGGGGACACGGGCGGTGCTCTCACGGTTCTGCGAGGCGATATAGTAGCGCGCCTCGGTCTTGACGTTTTCGTGCCAGCCGAACGCGGTGGGGCCGTAGAGGGAGCGCCAGCCGGGAAAAGGAATGTTCCAGGCCATCGCCCCATGGACGTAAACCGGAGGGTAAAATGCGGAATCCTGCGCATAGCAGGCCGCCGCGACGCCCGCGTCCAGCCGCGGCTCCGGAGTTTTCATGACAACCTGGCGCCCCAAGGCATCGGTCCGGCCGACCGCACGGGCAAATGCCCCGGACGGATCATCACAGGCAGGACTGGCCTCAACACCCTCACCCACCGCCTCAACCGTCCAAAACGTCTCTCCGGCACCACCCAGGTCCAGCACGCCGCACGCCAGCGGCAGCGATCCTGCCGACGCGTCGGAAAGCCCCGCGGGATCATCCCACGCCGAGGCATCGGCCAGTCGCACCTCACCGCGCGTGCAACGCCCGATCACATTACGCACGACGCCATTGGTGGTGAGCAGGAACCGATCCGATGCGATCCGGACCCGGTTCTCCGCGCAATCTTCCGGCAGGAACCGTTTCCGCAACACGGGCGAGAACGGGTCCGGATTTTTCACATTCTGGTTGTGGACAATGGGATCAAATGCCACCGAGGCATCCTTGCAGGGCGTCGAACCGCCAAACGTCCAGATCACCCGGTCACCGGGTTGGGCACCTTCCGCCCTGAGCTTTACCGCAAACCCGTCCAGGCCCGCCAGCGGAACAACATCCATAACGAGCGTCAGGCCGGTAAAAAGGGGATCGCGAATAACCCATTCCATCCGTCCCGGCCGGTAGCGGCTCGTCACGTCCGCGAAGTCGTGGAACCAGCGTGCCGCCTGCCCCCGTTGAACGGCCAGCGTCAGACAACCGTAGTTGTTCGGCTTGCACGCGAACCGGACATGGGGGCGGTCCCCCGCCAGGGTCACCGCCGGCCGGTGGTCGCCGTACAGGGGGCGGTTATTGAAGAAAGGACGGTTGCGTCCGACGATGCACCCCTGTTCCTCAACATAGGGATTTGACCAGAGAAACTGTTCGGCATTCTGTGACATGGTGATAGCTTTCCCGCTCTATTCGGCGTTGAAGTCTCCGGTTGCCGCCCCCCTTTGTCAACGCCCTTTTCAGTCTTGTTGCGACCTCCGCGTCGCGCTCAACCGAAAACGTCTTTTGACACCTCGCGGGCAATCTTCACCCACCGCGTCAGCCGGTCGGGTTCCCCTCCCAGCGTGTGTACGTCCTTCATCGCGATCTCGAGTGAACAGCCGTGTTCCTTTGCCAGCACCATGGTTTCACGCAGATCCCTGCGGATGAGGTCCGCATCGAACACCGCCGTGCTGACCTGCGCCGGGTTGGGCTTGCGGGAATAGCCGTACCGTTTCCCGAGTACCCGGGCCATGAACTCCTGGTCGCACCAGGGCGAAACCGAGACGCGCTTGAGGTTGGCCATCCGCTCCAGCACATGCCAGCGGGTGTTGACCGGTTCGCAGCAGCCGTAGTAGACCCGCCCCACCAACTGGGCGATGGCATTCTCATACGGAAAGATGAACTCCTCATACATGTCCGGCCCGACACCGACCGTCTCCTGTGATTCAAGGAGACACCAGATGTCCCTGAGGCGGACCGGAGATCCCGGCACCCAGTCGGGCTGGGGTAGCGCACGGGTGTACCCGCGGCTTCCGGACCCGATGTAATCCCCCTCGTTGTTCAGATTCAGCAGGCCTTCGCGTTCCAGCCACTTCATCAGGCCCAGATGATCGTCTCGCAAAAACGCCATGAGCCGGTGCAGCGCCTCGGGCTGGTCGTACATGTAGAGCATGAGCGATTCCAGGCCGATGATACTGATGGCGGTGAAGGTCATGCCCATGGTCCAGCAGGGATAGCCGCGCATCCGGACGCCCAGGATCCCCTGATATAAGTCCGCGAGAAAATCGCGGGCGGCCAGCGACCCCTCGCGGTCGACACTGAAGGTGCGGGGCTTGAGCTTGTGGAATTCCTTTTCCAGGTCCGTGATGACGGCATCAATATGGTTGGCGCCCCGCGCCCCGGTGTCTTCAGGCCTCGTCTGGTGGAAGGGAATACCATAGTCGCTGAACTTGAGCCACCACCCGGTTCCGACGAAAGGATCCAGGGGCCAGTCATCCCCAATGGTCTCAACATGCATGAGCCTGTCGCGCAACCCGTATTCCTGGTTCCGGGCCCACTCTTCCCGGCACTCGAGCTTGAGATCCGGGAAGACCATCTTCATGCCGCCGTCGGTTTCTGTCAGGATCAGCGGCCGTTCCGCCTTGCACTCATCATGAAGATACCACTGTCGCACAATCTCACGGTTTCGCGGCCCGTCTGCAATGGTGCGCACCTGTTGCGCCAACCTCAGCAGGATATCCCGGTCATGCTGTGTAACTTTCCAATCCAAAGTGCTCATCTTTACTCCTCCGTTATGACGATCCAAGCGCCGCCGTCAGGGTGCTCAAACCCCTGCGCCTGCACTTCCATTGTTTTGTTAATCGCCACAATGATCACCTCACGCGATTAACCCAACTTGATCTAGAAACCTGAAACTTTACCGTCCTTCTCCGGCATGTCCATTATAAACCCCGAGCCCTCCGCCCTGCCTATTTCTCCGTCCGGAACGGGGAGGCGGGCAAACCATCCTTCACGGCATCAGCCCAGAACCGGACCAGGCCCGGCGGTCACGGCGCATCGCCCTTCGCGGGAATGACCTGCAATTCCTGGATGGTCGTGTTCGAGCCGCCATCATAGGTAATCGGGGTCATGGCCCACACCAGCCAGCGGTAATGACCGAGCGGCTTGCCGCCGCTCTGGCGAATGCTGGTGGCCGCACATTCAAGCTCATCCGTTTTCCGGGCAACCAGATCGACAATCGGGGTGAAGACGTTCCCGTCCTGGACATTCCAGCCGGGATCGGACGCCGCGGCGCTACCATAGAGCACAAAGTTCTGCCGGGCGCGAATGCCATCGCCGCCACGGGAGAACGTGTTGACCTGGGCGACAGCCTGCACCGAGCCCAGATCGAGCTTGTAAGCGCCACTGGCAAAACCATCGCCGAACGAATGGCCGCGTTTCGGGTCTAATGTTCCATCCGTGATCATGTCGAGGGGCTCGCTCGAGGAACCCGTCGAGACGGTTACCTGTTTCACCGGGAGAATCGCCGCCGCAGGTGCCAGGGCGACAAGTTTGAAATCGGGTGAACTCCGGTACTCGGCGGTGACATAGGCATAGTCCCCCACCTCGATGCTCATCTGCCGCTGCCTGCGAATGAGGGAGAGGACCAGCTTGCTCCCCGCAGCCTTGTCACGCAATTCCTGCAAGTCCTTCATTGTCCGGACCGGCTGGCCGTTGCAGGCGATGATCACATCGTCCATTTGCAGGCCGGCTTTGGCGGCCTGACTGGCGGCGGGAACATTCACGAGCAGGACGCCACATTCGTCGGGCAATCCATAGGCAGACCGGTCCCCCAGGCCGACGATGTCCCGGACCGTGGCCTGCCAGGCGTAATTCACCGGCTTGACGTACTGCACTTTCCTGGTGGGCCTGTCGGGTTTCCCGATCCTGGATATTTCCGGGGTTCGGGCGATTGCCTTCAGCTCCGGCTTCTTCACGCCGAACTGGTCCATCGGGAAATTCACAAACCCCAGTTTCAGCGCGGGGGAGCCTTCCTTGACCCGGAAGTCGCCGTTGTCCGGATCGACAAACATCGCGTCGGCGAGAAGGGAATGCTCATCGCGCTTGGATTGTTCGGCGAGATTCAAGGCGGGAGACGGCTCCATCAAGCCCGGATAGTGAACCAGGTTGTAGTCCATTTCCTTGCCCCAGGGAGTGAGGGGATTCTTGGCCGAGCCGTACCGCTCGGCAAACATGATATTCCGACGCACCACATCACCGCTGTGCTTGTACCAGACATGCACATGGAAGCTGTAGGAGTTGTTGAACAGGATGTTATTCTCCGCCACGCGATCGAAGCCCTCACGGAATTTCAGACCGCCATTCAGGCACAGGTTGTTGTAGATGCGGTAATTGCTGGAGCCGTCGTCCAGGTCGATATCCCAGCCATGATCACAACGCCAGCGGCTGTTGCGGATGATAGTGGTCTTGACCGCGTCCAGGAGGACGATGGCTTTGTTGGTTTCCCACGCCTGGTCATTGTTCCAGTCGATGCCTCCGAGATCCCAATAGCGGTCACGCCCCCAGGAGTTGAACGACCCGTGATCGCCTGTTTCCTTGACGGTATCAAAGACATCGCAGAACTCGATGAGATGGCCGCCCCAGCAGCCGTCACCGAAGTTGATGCCGGCGCGGGGCATATCGTAGATCGAGCAATGCCGGATGGTCACCCCCTGCGCCATGTCCAGCGTGACACCCGCGGTCTGCTTCTCCACCTCTCCGATGTTATGGATCAGGCAATCCTCCACGAGGCAGTCACCCGGGTAGTTGCTTGTCCGCGGACCGGGAGTCCGGTCAATCGCCGCGAGCTGATTATTCTGATTCCATCCGACGGGATTGTAGCAGGCCCCGGGATCCCCGATAAAGGCCACGCCGCTTCCCCCTACCCGGGCAATATGGCAGCCCCGCACGGTGACCCGGCGGTTGTAGTTGTTCACGAAGATGGCGTTGCCGCCGACCTGCTCGATCACGCAGTCCGCAAAGGTGCAGTCTTCCGAACCATTCAGGAACAGGGCCCCGCCGCGATAGATCGCCCAGTCACTGCGAAGAAGCGTCTCCTTGGCATCCATAAACGTTCGTGCGGCGTGGCGGAAGGTAAGCCCCTTGAAGCTGATGAAACGCACAGGAGCCTGCTCCGTGCCACGGAACTCGACCAGTGACCTCAGGCGCACCGACTCGATGGAGGCCTTCGCCAGGTCAAGGCCCGCCGGCGGATAGTAATAGAGCATCGAGTCCTTGGCGTCCAGGAACCACTCCCCGGGAGCATCCAATTCCTCGAAGATGTTCTCCACGAAACGGCGGTCATTCATGCCCATGGGGCGATTGTTCTGCCATCCCCCCTCATAGGTGATCTTATTGTCCGGCCCCTTGCCTGTAATGACATAATGCATCCCACCCCACTCCGCGCCATGCAGGGCATGGATGAACCCGCCGGCAGGATCCTTCCATTTTGCCGCTCGTTCCGGGCTGAAGGCATCCTTCGCCCAGCCGTTGAAGTGAAGCACCTTGGGATCGAAGTTGGGATACCGCGCCAGGATCTGACGCTCACCATTGACAAAAAGCTGGTCCGTGGCGAAACCCTGGGGCACCTTCGCCTGCAGGATGCCGCCCTTGTAAGCCTCCCACTTGAGGTCTTTCAGCGGAAACCCGCCGCTGATCACCGCCTGCTCCTTCTCATAGGCCTGGTACGAGACCGGCGCTTCCCTCGTTCCGGAATCAGCGGCGGTAAAAATCAGGGGTTCAGGCAGATAATAAGTCCCCGCCCGCACGAAGATCATCACCGGCACTCGCCCCGCTGCCTTCCGGGCCTCCTGTTGCGCCCTCTGCAACGTCGCAAACGGCCGGATCAGCGTTCCGGGATTACCATCGCTACCCTGCGTTGAAACGAAGAAGCTCAAGGGTTCCCCGGCGGCTGTCGCAACACATCCGCCCGTGATAGCGGTGACCAATACCATGCAGGCCCATATCATCATCCTGAATACTCGATTCATAATTTCTCAGCGTCCTTTCCTGATTGCCTTCGTCCCTGCCTCATCTTTGTCGCCCAGGCGCGCCGCCCCGGCCTCCGCCGCCATCCCCCTGCGCTTTCGTCCTGCCCTCGATCGCCCCGTTCAGCGTTTTTCAAGTCATCATCCGATCATTTCAGGACCGGAATCTGGTTTCTGAACGCCAGTTTGAACGCATAGGCGGGAGAGTCAAAGGGCTTCGCGGGAACCTTGATCGACAGGCCGTCGGCCGTCTGCCTGTAGGTTAGTTTTCCCGAATGGCCCAGCAACGTCACGCCCGCGAGGGTTGTCAGGTCAATTTTCGACGACCCCAGGGTCCTGATCCGCAGTTCGTCGTTGGCCCAGCCCAGGTTCGTGACATAGAGGACGGTGTTTTCCTTGTTGCGGGTGAAGCGGATGCCATCCCCCTCGCTGGCGGTTACCCAGCAGCGGGTGGCAAAGAGGGCCTCGCCCATGATGTCCAGGCACTCGCCCATCCTGGTCAGCATGGCGATGGTCTCGGGCTCCAATTCGCCCTCGGGCGTCAACGGCACATTCAGCAGCAGGTTCCCGCCTTTGCTGACCGTGTCGATGAACATGCGAATGGCACTGTCTGCCGACATGTAGCGCGAGGTGGCATTCCGGAGCCAGTACCAGTCGGCACCCATGGTTTTATCCGACTGCCAGGGATAATGCTGGACGGTCTCGGGATACCCGAACTCGTAATTGTTGATGGCGACATTGGGCGTCCAATCCAGCTTGATCGTGGCCACGGCCTGCAGCTTGCCAGCATTCCATTTCTGGTTCTCATTGTAGAAATGCGCGAGGACATTCAGCCCCGCCTGCTTGAAGGGAATGCCGCCGTCGGTGTAGTAGAGGTCGGGGTGATACTTGTCCATCAGGTCCGTCAACCGGTCCTCGAAATTCTTCTCGAATTCCGGCGGCCCCACGTCGCTGCGCTGCTCGTACCACATGCTGGTATCATTCCATTTCGCCCCGTAGAGGTCCGCATATTCCGGATTCTGGCCATCGTAGGGGACCCCGGCGAAAGGCCCCTTGCGGTCGGCTCCATGCGAAGGCTGGAACCACCGGTAAGTCCGGGCAAAGTGGGAGGCCACGCCCAGGCGCAGCCCCTCCTTGTCGACGGCTTTCCTCCACATACCGACAACATCCTTGCCGGAGGTGACGACGGAATTCCAGCGGGGCTGATACTTCGAATCCCACATGTCGAAATTATCATGGTGCGTCGCCACCGGAACCACGTAGCGGGCGCCAACCCGCTTGTAGAGCCTGACCAGCGTGTCCGCCTGGGCCTGATCGAACTTAGGCGCGGTGAACAGCTTGCAGATATCCTTATACCCGAACTTGGAGGGATGCCCATAGGTGGCACAATGGTATTTGTAACCTTCACTCCCCTCCTCGTAGATCCAGCGGGCATACCAGGTGGCGGCCACACCGGGGACGCTCTGCGGGCCCCAGTGCATATAGATGCCCAGCTTGGCATCCGCATACCATTCGGGAGTCTCATACTGCCTGAGGGATTCGATTGTCGGTTCAAAGCTGAACCGGGGCGGCTCTGTGCCTGCCGAGGACGCAATCCCCACATCGCAGAACGTGAAGGCGGCAATGCCGTTGGCACCGAAGATCAGGTGTTCGGGCTTCCCATCCCAGTCCCGTCCGGTGAGATACGTGATGGTTTTCGCGCTCGAGGGCGCCGTCAACTTCAGCGTGATGATGTTTCCGGAAACTGAGCCCGAGCCAACCGGCGCCACGGCCTCATCGAGATAAATGGAGCGCTTCATCGGATCCTTCCAGGTCATGGGCTGGCCGAAGTCGAGCGCGATCTCATCCCGGGCAGCGCTGGTGAACCATGCCCGTTTGAGGTTCGGCGCGGTGACCGCCTGCTTCGGGACCAGCCCGTAGATGTCCTGCTCCACCAGGGGGCTCATGAATCGCGCAAACATCGCATAGCCCTCCAGATCGAAATGGCACGATCCGCGCCCCGCAT
This sequence comes from uncultured Verrucomicrobiota bacterium, assembly GCA_964568965.1. Classification (GTDB taxonomy): domain Bacteria; phylum Verrucomicrobiota; class Kiritimatiellia; order CAIKKV01; family CAITUY01; genus JAABPW01. Next base: position 24,817 of record CAZMSS010000009.1, read on the forward strand.
GCTCCGAAGCGGCCCCCACGGTGGTCATGTTCCGCAGGTTGGAGAAAAGCCGCGGCAGGGTCCGCTGCGCCTCGCGTATACCGTCGTCCTTGGGGCCCATCCCGCAGGGGAGCGGCCAGACCTGGAAGACGTAATAGTTCCGGATGTTGGGATAATCCTGCTTCCAGGCTCCCGCCATATCGACGAAATACTGCTGATACGACTTGTAATTCCAGTCGCCGGTGGGCGCCCCCGAACCGCTGTCGTTTTCGCCCTGGTGCCAGAAAACGCCCCGGATCCCGTGGGTCAGCTTCGCCGCCGTGATGCGCGTCAACAGACCCCCGTAAATCTTGTAGGGATTGCGGTAGAACTCACCGCTGGAGTCAAAATGATTGGTCGGGTTCGGCTGGTGATGCCAGATCGGCGTGCCACCGTAGGACCCGTTGATGAAGCAAACCGGGATGCTGTACTTGGCCACCAGGTTGCTGGCGAGCACCATCCCCCAGGCACCGATCTGGTGGCACCCATAATTCGGCTTACCCCAGATATGAGTCCGTATGGCGTCGCCCCACCCCCCGCGGGTCGTTCCTGAATGCTGGTTCCCATAACTGCGGATCCAGGTGTTGATGGATGTGACCGGGTCTTCCGAAGGTCCGTTATTCGGCCCTGTGGCTTCGGCATTGGACTGCCCGTCAATGATATAGGCATCGCCGCACACCAGGTTGGTCACGGTCTGAACAACGGTTTGGGTGCCGCCCGCCCGGGTGCCGAACTCGACCTTGTATTTGATCAATCCCGGCTTGAGCTTCACCGTGAACGCGTAAGCCTTGTCCGCCCCGGGCTTCTGGCTTTCCTTCTTGAACACCTTGCCGTCGGCATAGACGGTGAGGAACACGGAGTCTGCAGGCTGGTCCAGGGTGCCGTTGTAGAAGAGGGTTCCCTCGTTCTGGTCGTCGCGGGCATAGAACTGGTTGTCCTCGGGTTTCTCGTCCTTGCCCGGCGTCCGCTGGACCCAGGCATCCTTCTCAGGCTCGGTGACCTGGATAGCGGTTGAGGCGGCATAATCCGCGCCCCCGTTGTTGAGTGCCAGCCGGACGGTGATTCTGCCGGTGAACTGCGAGCGCTTGAGGATCAACCGGTCGGATGCGATCTCCTTGATCACGGCGCCACCGGACACGGACCACGTGTAGTTCAAGGCCCCGGCACCCTTGGCCTTCATCGCCTCAAGATTGGCGATTTCAGGAATGACTTCGATGGTATCCCGGCCGTTCCAGGCGGCGGGCGCCCTCAGGAAGAACACGGGTTCGGGAATTTCCTCTTTGATCGTCACGGCCATATTTATCGTCTTAATCCCCTCGGGATACACGGCCTTGAACTGCAGGACAACGGCCCCCCGGGACGTGTCCGACACAACGCGCCCAGCCTCGAACGTGTAGGAATACTGATCCACGGCTGCCAGGGTCTCCGCACCGTCGCGCTTGATCACCCAATATAGTTTCTGGGCACCCCCGGCCTGGGCGGTGACGGTCACGCTTTTTCCCTCGGAAACCTTGATTTCATTCGGCGTGACCGAGAAGGCATTGCCGGGCTGGACCAGGGCACCGACCAGAGTCTGCTGGGCTTTCTGGTTTTCGTATTCCAGCCTCATCCAGTCGGCGGAGCGGGCAACCCGCGAGACCCGCACTTCATCGATGTCACCGGCAAAGTTGAAACTCCGGCTCCCGCCGATATCCATGTAGATGTCATTCATCAGCGACATGGCATTCGTCCCGGCATAGTGGCTGCCGTCGAGCCTGCCATTCACATAGATCTGGCTGGTTCCGTTTGAATACACCGCGGCCACATGAATCCACTCCCCCATCGCCGGCACGGTTGCCGCGTGCGCCCCCCCGCCGCCGTCGGAACTCCACACAAGACTCGCCGGGGAACCAATCCCGATCACCACCAGATTGCCATCCCCGGTTTTCCCGTTGAACCGCGTGGCATACCGCCCCCACCCAAAGATGGTTGAGCCGGCGGTTTCTGTCCGGAACCAGGCCTCGGAGGTGAAGGGATTGCCGCTGTAGGGATAGTCCTTGATGTGGTCGCCGCAGTCGATGCCCTTGCCCTGCTCAAAATACCGGCCCGTTCCGATCATCCCGGCGGCCATGGTGGTGCCCTTATCCACCGGCGTGACCGTGCCGAGTTCATCCTTCAGGACCTCGCCCATGTGGATGACACTCGCATACCCGTTTCCGGCATTGAAAACGGCAGACCCGTTGGATTCACTGGCCGCATCGGCCTTGCCCCAGTGCAACTTGAGCTCCTGGCGGGCATTGCCCTTGATCACCGGGACCTTCACCCAGATGCTGGCGCGACCCTTCGCCGCATCCCACTCCTCCACCTGGTAGGCCAGCGGGGCGCCGCCCGCGGAAAAGCGGATATCCTCGCCACTGGCCTTCGCCTGGGAGAAATCAAACCAGTCCTTGTTCAGCCGGACCAGCACCGGAAAATTCTCCTCCGAGGCCGTTGCCGGAAGATTCGCTCCCTCGGGCGTGGTCAGCAAATACAGAGACCCCGAGTGCTGCCAGCCCTCATATTGGGCCGGAGCCGTCCCCAGAATCGACATGAATACCACCAGGCAGATCATCAGTTTCTTTGTCATCGTGCACTCCTTCAAATCGACCATACCACTCATGCATTCACCTTGCGCCCAGTTAACAGGCCATGGCATACGATAAAACATATACTTCACCGCACGCATCAGGGAACCCCCCGTTCGGGTGGTTCTGAAAACCAGGCGGGAGTGGATCCGTCAGGTCATGCCTGTTATTGCTTTTCAATCCGGAACGGCCCCCTGGCGCTGGCGGTGATGCAGCGGTTACCATCGGTCCAATGATCGCGATACCATGTGCAGGTCTCGAAGGTGTCCTGCAGGGACAGCATCTTATCGTTCAGCCGGCGACGGCAACGGGCGGCGGCGGCGGCATAAGCAGGGTCGTCGATCACGTTGCGGAGCTGCTTCGGGTCCTTGAGGTTGTCGAAAAGCAGTTCCCGTCCATCCCGCCGGTACCGGGCGAACGTAAACTGTTTGTCGCGCAAGGCGCGCCATTCGAAGCCGTCCTGCCACAGGTAGGTATGCCCCAGCCCCTGCAGATAGGCGGCCTCCGGCTCCGGCCCGGGCTGGCCCCGCGCAATGTGACTGAGATCCATTCCCTCGACGTCCCGGGGAACGGGCAATCCCATCAGGCCCAGCAGCGTGGGCATCATGTCGGGGGTGTTCACACAGGCGTCGCTGACGCGGCCGGCCGGGATTTTCCCGGGCCAGCGGATAAGGCAGGGAATGCGCGCCGCCTCCTCGTAGAACGTCATTTTGTAGACCCGGCCGTGGGCCCCGAACATCTCGCCGTGGTCGGATGTGAAGACGAGAATCGTATTGTCCGCCACCCCCGCCTTTTCAAGGGCCGCCATCAGCCGGCCGATGTTGTCGTCCAGATTGCTGACCATGGCGTAGTAGCACCGTAACTGTTCGGGAATCATGGTCTTCCAGTGCGAGATCCATTTTACGGGATCCGTATTTCGATCCATGTAGGGATCCGGGGTGTCCTGCCAGCTCTCCGGCAGGCCGAAGTCCACGCCCTCGAATCGCTTCAGGTACTCGGGGGGGACGTTATCGGGCGTCAAGGGGTCGTGGGGGGTGCCGAGGGAGAGGAAGAGGCTGAACGGCTGGTCCCCCGCAGCCGCCTTGTTGATGAACTGGATCGCCATATCGGTCTGGACATCGGGTTCATATCCCTTGACTTCCTTCTTCTCCGGGGTGTCCTCGAAGTAGTAGGCCTGGTAGTACTTATGGTTGAAATTGTACCCGGCCCAGTAGCCGTCGAACCCGAGCCGGTTCGGTCCGGGCGGGATGTAGCCGTTGCGGGGATCCTCATGATTCCCGGCCTCATTGGCCCAGAGATGCCATTTCCCGATGTAACCGGTGGCATACCCGTTCTCCGTCAGCACATGCCCGAAGCACCGCTGGTTCGGATTGATGCGCATCTCGTTGACGGCCATCCCGGTACTTGTCGTGTACTTCCCCGTCAGGAGCGAGGCCCGGAACGGCGCGCATACCGGCGAAATCGAGACCGTGTTCATGAAATTAAGGCTCTGGGAGGCCAGACGGTCGATATAGGGCGTCCTTGCCTTGCGGTCACCGGCATACCCCAGCGACTCGTAACGGAGTTGATCGGCAAACACGAAGACCAGGTTCGGTTTCCGGTCCATCCCTGCCTGATGCTCCGATGCGATGCGTGATGTTGCCGCCAGGTCCATAGCCCCTTCCTTTCATGCAATAAGGCTACCAGTATACTCCGTTGGCGGGACAGGGCAAGATCGGGCTGCACCCGTGATGAGGCCTGATGAGACCGGCATGGCCCGGGATGCCAGTATCATCCCCTCCGCCCACAAACTCTATCGGGGAATTCCTGACAGCAATTTCAGGGTTCCCCTGATTGCGGAGATTCGAATCCCGTATAGAGTGGTGACGAACTGATAATTAGACAGAAAACACCTATGCGCGCGATAATCCTTGATGATGATCCTATGATCCTGTCTTTGCTGACCAGAACATTGCACAGGCTGGGACATGATGTGACCTCCTACACAGACCCCACCTTGTGCCCCATCTATACGAGTAAATGCTGTCCCTGTCAGAACCCAATATTCTGCCCGCATTTTATTATTTCAGACTTCGACATGCCCCATATCAACGGCATCTTATTCCTGGAGGAACTGCACAAGAAAGGATGCCGGTGCCGTCATTTCGCGATCATGTCAGGCAGCTCGATCCCGAAGATAATCCTGGAGCGAATAGCCGGATTGAATGTCAAATTCTTCGCCAAACCCTTTGAAACCGCCCAGATCACGTCCTGGCTGCGGCAAATAGAGCCTTACGCTCCCTGAGCGCTGGAGCTGGCGGAACACCCGGGCAACGGCCATCACCCCGCCACCCGTTACCAGTCCCTTTTTTCGTTGGAAAGTTACGATTCAAAAACTTGCGGAATGGACTGGGGACCAACATAATTAGGATGGATTTTGGGACAATATACCGAATGAACAGTGTATTCAGAATCGACATCGATGAATCGCGCCGCCCTGTGATTGCCTATGGCGAAACGTGCCTCGCCGGCACGATTCGGATCAGTGATTATTACGAAAGCTTCCTGGTGCCTGTCGATCTCTGGAGTGTGGCGGACTACAAGCGCCAGTGGCAGGAAGGCATCGGAAGGATTCTGGCGGGCTCAGTCCCCTCATGCCTTGTGACCGGAATGCGGGACCCTGAGCATGGCCTACTCGTCAATATCTGGCCCCTGTATGCCGACCCGGACAATGCCGGGGTGGTTGTGATCCAGAGCAAATCGCTTCTGTGCAGGGAAATCCGGATGCGGCTTACCGGTCGGAATTTCCACGATCTCATCGGGCCCCGTGAGTTCATGACGCCGGACGGGGATCCCGTCTCCGAGTGGGTTATCCCCCGCAGTTCGCTCGTCGATTTCCTGAAAGAACTCGCCTGAGTTATCGGGATATAAGAAAACCCGAAGAGTTTTGAACAGAAGCACGCAGAGCCCGCGAAGCGCACCCCTTTACTCTTCGCGATCTCCGCGTGCTTCTGTTCAAATGCTTCATAGTCCCGCTTCATTTCGAGCCTGCGCGACCGTGTCAGCGTTAAACTCTACCGCGCCACCGTCTCGACCGGAACTTCAAAGAACGTCAGAGCGGCGACGCCGTTCTGACCGTAAAGCAGGGTCTGGGAGTTCCATTTCCGGTCGACCAGATAGGTGATCGTTTTGGTGGTTTCCGCAGCCGCCAGCTTGAGCGTGATCACGTTTCCGGATGCATCACCCGCGGCGATCCGGCCCTCTTTACCGTCGAGATAGAACTGGCTGGCCAGGGCGTCACTCCACGCCATCGGCTGGTCGAACTCCAGGGCGATCTCGTCTTTTGCGGCCCCCGTGTAGAAGGCCTTTTTCAGGTCGGGGGCGGGAACCAATAACCGATAACTTAATCAAGTCATCTCCTCAAAGTTTCTCCAACAAGATTACCCCACCTTCAATTCCCGTATCCTGTCCAGAATCACCGCATCCTCTGCTTTATCCATTCCTAAAGCCTTGCGATAAAGGGCTTCGGCTTTCTGGTTATCTTCCCCCGCATAGAAATCGCCCCAGTGAATGTAGCCCCAGGGAAATTTCGGATACTCAGCAACAATCCGCTTATAGTCCTGCTCTGCCTCTTCCTTCTTGCCCAGCTGGAACAGCGAATCGGCAATGGCAAGCTTCATGTGTTTTACGATTTCAACACTACCGGGGAAGATTTGGATGAACTCCCGGCAGTAGTGAATCCGTTTCTTGTGAAATTCGGGACTATCGATGGCGGCGTTAGCAAGGCCCATTTCAAAGTCCTGAACCCAGTTGAAAAGATATGGATCGCCATCGTTTCCAGCATATAGGGCTTCAGCATCTTCAATCGACTTGATGCCAGGGGTGACTTTGGTTTT
>CAZMSS010000010.1:0-30450 GCA_964568965.1 uncultured Verrucomicrobiota bacterium
CCGCGCGACGCCTTCGGCCATGCCCGGCTGGACAAGGTCAACGTGGGCAACTGGTTCGCCAAGCAGTTCGGCGACATGCTCGGCGCCGAAAAGACCATGGTCCAGAAGAGCGGCTACTACAGCCGGGCGGCTGCGCCGAACGCCAAGGACAAGACCCTGATCCAAACCTGCGCCAAGAAGGCTATCGAATGCGCGTTAGCCGGTATCGGCGGAGTGATCGGCGAGGATGAGGATAAAAACAACGAACTGCGCGCCATCGAGTTCCCGCGCATCAAGGGCGGCAAGCCCTTCGACATCGCCACGCCCTGGTTCAAGGACCTTCTGGCCGCCATTGGCCAACCCATGGGCGCCAAGATGGCCGTAAAGCACTAAGAACCTCCCCCTTGAAAAAGCCGTGATGGATGCCCATCACGGCTTTTTCTTTTGCCTCGATCAACTCGATTTCCTGTCTCACCGATTCCTGCTTGTTATTCTATTAGTATATTATTAATACTAGCACACAAGAGTTTGTTTGCACAGGGAGGACGACTCATGACAAAGCTCAGGCCCAGTGGTGGTTACCGCGATCTGCGGAGTTTCCAGGCTGCCACCATAATCTACGACGCCACCTACTGGTTCTGCGAGCGCTACCTGGAACCCCGTTCCCGCATGAGCGACCAGATGGTTCAGGCGGCCCGGAGCGGGCGCCAGAATATCGCCGAAGGGAGCCGGGCCTCTGCCACCTCCTCGCAAACCGAACTGAGACTTGTCAATGTTGCCCGCTCCAGCCTGGAGGAACTTTTGCTAGACTACGAGGATTTCCTGCGCCACCGCCGTCTCAAGCTGTGGAAGCCCGATTCTCCCGAGGCCATGGACGTGCGAAACGTGGGGCGCAATCGCGCTGATCCGACTGATCCGTCCGATCCGACCGATCAATACGCGCTGTACGCCGAGTGGCTTGATCATGAGAACCCTGCCATTCGCGCAAATGCCCTGATCTGCCTGATTCACCAAACCAATACCTTGCTCGACCGGCAAATCGCGGCACTTGAGAAGGCATTCATAGACGATGGCGGCTACAGCGAACAACTCGCAACTGCTCGCCTGGCCGCCCGGCAGGGGCACAAGACAACCGATCCCGTTCCCGCCTGCAGCCAATGCGGCAAACCCATGGTGCTGCGCACCGCCAAGACCGGCAAGAACGCGGGCAAACAATTCTGGGGTTGCACCGGTTACCCTGACTGCAAGGGCGTGGCTCCCGTGTGATTGATCCGCCGGATCGGACAGATCGGTCGGATCCGACTGATCTGACCGATCAAATCTTCGGCACGATCTTCTTCTCGAAGTCCCCGCAGGTATCAGTGGCTTCCACGAGCTCGCCGTGCTTGCCACAGCGCTGGAGGAACGGGTTTACCACGAAGTGCTTGCAGTGGCGGCAGAGGGTGTCGGCTTCGTTCTCCCGGAAGACTTTGATGGTCCGGGGGGCATCACTGGCGTCAAAGACTTTCGGGGCCGCCTTCTGCTTGAAGGGCACCTCCTCCTCGGAGGCGTATTCATGTCCGCAGGAGGCACAGGTCAGAGTCTCCCCAACCTTCTTGAACCCCTCATAACGGGACTCCCGCTTGAGGAGACTGTCCTGTCCGCACCCTGAACAAATGATTTCTACTGTCATTGTCGTCTGCCAGGACAGTGTTATCGGTTACAACAACTCCCTTGCCTTCTCCACCGCCTCGGTAATCTTGCTGACATCGCGGCCACCGGCGTTCGCGAGTGCGGGCTGGCCGCCGCCGCCGCCACCTGCAACCTTGGCCACTTCCTTGATGATCTTGCCGGCATGGACGCCCTTCTTCACCAGATCGGGACTGACCGCCACAATGAACTGGGCTTTGCCGGCATGGCTGGCGCCCAGCACCACCACCGCCGAGCCCGCCTTGGCGAGCGCCGCCTCGGCCAGACTTTTCAACGCCTCGGGTGAGACTTCGCCAATGGCCGACGCAACCAGTTTTATGCCCTTCACTTCGGTGGCCGCCGCCAGGATGCCGTCGAGCTTCTGCATGGCCGCCGCAGTCGCGGCGTCCCGCATCTGCTTCTCAAGTCCCTTCACCTGCTCACTCAGTGCCTCAATGCGGGCGGGCACTTCCGCCGCCGAGATGCTGAAGCGCTTGGCCAGCCCGTCGAGCATGGCGCGGTCGGCGCACATGGCCTCATAGGCGGGAAGCCCCGCGACGGCCTCGATGCGTCGAACACCGGAGGCAATGGAACTCTCGGAAAGAATCCGGAATAGCCCGATCGTCCCCGTGGCCGCCACATGGGTCCCGCCGCACAATTCACGACTGTAATCGCCGACCTTGACCACCCGGACGGTGTCGCCGTACTTCTCGTCGAAGATCGCGATGATTCCGGAGCCGTGGACATCCTTGAGCGCCATCTCGTTGGTGACAACCGCGTCATTGGAAACGATCATCTCGTTCACCCTGCGCTCGACCGCCGTGAGCTGCTCGGTCGTCAGGGCCTGGAAATAGTTGAAGTCGAAGCGCAACCGGTCCGGAGCGACCATGGACCCAGCCTGCTTGATGCTGTTACCCACAACTTCGCGAAGGGCATGCTGAAGCAGGTGTGTGGCCGTGTGATGGCGGGCCACCGCGGCACGGCGCTCATCGTTGACCTTGGCCGTCACGGAAGCCCCCGTCTCAATCGCCCCGCGGGTCATGCGCCCGATATGCAGCACAATACCCTCGGTAGGCTGGCGGGTGTCTGTAACCTCAAAGTCGCCCGCCGGGCCGGAGATGAGGCCGTGGTCGCCCAGCTGCCCCCCCTTCTCGGCATAGAACGGTGTCTCGGCCAGCAGAATGGCACCTTCCATTCCTTCCCGCAGAACCTCAACAAGGGCGCTGGCCCCGCTGTCACCCTTCTGCAAGATCCCCATGACCTTGGCCTGCCCGGCAAGCTGGGCATAGCCGGTAAACTGGGTCTTGATGCCCTTTGCCACCAGGTCGGACACCAGGTCCGCATCGGCATCGGATGTGGCCGCCTTGCGGGCATCGCGGGCACGCTTGCGCTGCTCTTCCATAAGAACGGCGAACCGCTCCTGGTCAACCGTCATCCCTTTTTCCTTCGCCATAACCACCGTCAGATCCAGCGGGAAACCGAAGGTGTCGTACAGCTTGAATGCATCCTCGCCCGGGAAGACCTTATCCTTGCTGACAAGCACCACCTTGGCCACGTCATCAAACAGGGCCAGACCCCGGTCAAGTGTCAGCGAGAAACTCTCCTCCTCGGCCTGGATCGCGCGAGCGATCTCCTTACGCTGCGTGACCAGTTCCGGGTACTGCTTGCCCATGGCGGCTTCCAGCGTCGGCAGCAGGGCGGTCATGAAGGGCTTGGTGAAGCCGATCTTGCGTCCGTACCGCACAGCGCGGCGCAGCAGCCGTCGCAGGACATACCCCCGGCCATCATTGGAGGGAATGACGCCATCGCCCACGGCAAACGCCAGGGTGCGGAGATGGTCCGCAATCACCCGCATGGCAATAGCGCTCTGGCCCTCGTAGGGATGACCGCTTAATTCAACCATCTTCTGGATCACCGGCTGGAAGATATCGGTGTCATAGTTCGAGGTCTTACCCTGAATCACCGAGACGACACGCTCCAGCCCCATGCCGGTATCAACATGCTTGGCAGGCAACTCTTCCAGGGACCCATCCTGCCGGCGGTTGTACTGGATGAAGACATGGTTCCAGATCTCGATGACCTCCTGCAGGCCGGCATTGATCATATCCGGCGTACAGCCGTTGACGGTCCGGTCATAGTGAATCTCAGAGCAGGGGCCGCAGGGACCGGTCTCTCCCATTTCCCAGAAGTTATCCTTCTCGGCAAACTTCAGAATGTGGGTCGGGTCGATATCCGTGACTTCCTTCCAGATGGCGATGGCCTCATCGTCATCCTTGTAGACCGTCGCCCACAACCGCTCCTTGGGCAGGCCCCAGACCTTGGTCAGCAATTCCCAGCCCCAGCCGATGGACTCGCGCTTGTAGTAGTCCCCGAAGGACCAGTTCCCAAGCATCTCGAAGAAGGTGTGATGATAGGTGTCATAACCGACTTCCTCGAGGTCGTTATGCTTTCCGCTCACCCGGATGCACTTCTGGCTGTTCGCCACACGGCCATACTGGCTGGCGCGGGCCCCGAGGAAGATCTCCTTGAACTGGTTCATCCCCGCGTTCACAAAAAGCAGGGTCGGGTCTGCCTGGAGCACCACGGGGGAACTAGGAACGATCATGTGCCCCTTGGCCATGAAGAAATCCAGGAACGATTGCCTGACATCCGCCGCCGACAGTATTTTCCGAGCCATAGTCTTAACCCTCTCCCGCATCGTTACTTCATCATCATGAAAATGAGGCCAGAGGCTATACTATCCAAGGCACTGGGGACAAGAACGTTTCATCCCATCGTCCACCCAAAAAAACACGCATCACCTTGACCTCATCCGGCCTGAGCGATTATGATCACCCCTTTCAAAAAGAAACAAAGGGGCCACATGGGAAAATATCTATCAATTGCCGGCATCATGGCGCCGGTTGTCTGCTGCCTGGCATCCACACTTCGCGCAAGCGATGACTTCGAAGCCAGGACATACAAGAATCAGGACGGCAAGACGTTGCTCTACCGGATGTACACCCCGGAGAAAATGGCCGCCCGCAATAAATATCCACTTGTCCTGTTTTTCCATGGAGCGGGAGAACGGGGAAACGACAACACGAAGCAGTTGACCCACGGCGCCAGGGACATTCTGGCCTATTCGAGGGAAAATGGCGTTCCCGCCATCCTCATTGTTCCCCAATGCCCGAATAATCAACAGTGGGTCAATACGCCCTGGGGGGCGGACTCCCATGTGATGCCCGAAAGCCCGTCAGAGTCCATGAAACTGACCCAGGAGTTGTTAGCAGATATCAGGGCAAAATACCCCGTGGACACGAAAAGAATCTACGTGACCGGAATTTCCATGGGGGGGTACGGCACCTGGGATATTCTCCAGCGCATGCCGAAAGTCTTTGCGGCGGCGATCCCCATCTGTGGCGGTGGTGATACAAATCAGGCGTCCCAAATCAAGAATATCCCGATCTGGGCCTTTCACGGGGGCAATGACACCGTTGTCAAAACGAAACGCTCCCGGGACATGATTGCCGCCCTCAAGGAAGCCGGCGGAAAACCGAGTTACACCGAGTACAAGGGCGTAAATCACAATTCGTGGACCCAGACCTATGCGGACAAGACTGTCCTGAAATGGCTATTCCAGCAAAAAAAATGACGACAGAGACTCCGCATGCTGAAAAAAAATGACAGGATAATATTAAGGGAACTTGCCGCACGCGTGGCTGAAATTGCCGCCCTGCCAGTCCAAGAGGAAAAGCGGGAACTCTGGCGCAAGCTCAATGCCCGGAAGCCGGCCCGTCCCATGGTCATGATCGACCAGGTGTGCTGGAACGAGATGAACATCGGTGATGAGCTCACTTTGCAATGCACCGATGCGGAGTGCCGCCGATACGAAGAAAGACTCCGGCAAACACTTTTCCAGTGGAAACATTTCCCGGTGGACATGGTGGTGGAACCAACCATCACCGTATACAAAGCGATCGGCAACACCGGCTTCGGCCTCCGGGTTCGGGAAGAGATCGCCGTGAGCGACCCGACCAATACGACCGTGGGCCATAAGTATGAGAATCAGTTCGTCACCGAGGAGGATCTCGAGAAGATCCGCATGCCGAAGATCACGCACGACATAACGGAGACCGAGCGTCGCGTGACTGTCGCCCACGAGTTGTTCGATGGACTGCTAGAGGTTCGCCCGACGGGCTACGATCCCTGCTATTTAACATTGTGGGATCCCGTCTCGATGTGGATGGGAGTCGAGAACGCGCTGTACACCCTCGTGGACCGCCCTGATTATATGCATCGCCTGCTGACGCGCATGACCGACGGCTACCTTAGCGCGCTCGACCAGTTGGAGCAACAAGGACTCCTTTGCGAGCCCCAGCACCTGATCCACTGCACGGGAGCCTACACCAGCGACCTGCCCGCCCCGGGCTATAACCGCCAATCGCCCCGGACCAAGGATCTCTGGATGTTCAGCATGGCCCAGATGTTTTCCACGGTTTCTCCTGACATGTTCAAGGAATTCGAGGTCGACTACGTCAGCCGCCTCGCGACGCGCTTCGGCCTGGTCTACTACGGGTGCTGCGAGCCCCTTGACGGAAAAATGGCCGAGGTGCGCATGATTCCGAACGTGCGTAAAGTTTCGATGAGCCCGTGGGTTGACGAGGAGCGGGGCGCCAAGGAGATCGGCGGCAACTATGTCTATTCCCGCAAGCCGAACCCGGCCCTCATGGCGTCGGACACTTTCCATCCGGACCAGATCCGGGCACATCTGGTTGCAACCCGGAAGGCGTGCGACAAACACGGGTGCCCGCTTGAGTACATTTTGAAGGACATCAGCACGGTGCGCTATCAGCCCGAACGGCTGACCGAATGGGCTCGCATCGCCATGCAGGTAGCGGGCGGCTGATTATCACTGAACCAGGAGACTGACACATGACATCACATGATCGAATTTTAGCCGCCATGCAGGGTAAACCGGTGGACCATATTCCGTTCTGCCCCTTTCTCGCTTATGTCTGGGAATATTTCCCGAAGGACGTCCAGGATAAAGGCGAACTCGAATTTCATCACAGGATCGGCTCCGACCCCCTGTGGCGGGGCGCCCCCTGCCCTGTTAAAAACATCAATCACCCGGATCTGGAGTGGCGGGAGAAGTCGGGCAACGGACGAACGGAGGCGGACGTCATAACCCCGGTCGGCAAGCTTCACATGGCGTGGGCAAAGAGCGAGAGCGGGAACACTAACTTTCTCATCGAGCATCCCCTCAAGACGGAGAAGGATTACAAGGTTCAATTGTGGATCGAAGAGAACACAACCATGGTCGCCGATCTCACTCATGTGAACAAGCACTTCGCCGGGAACGGGCGGGAAGGCCTATCCATCGGCACGCTGATCCCGCGGGGCAAGTCTGCCTTTCAGACGATGGTGGAACACCTGGTGGGGACAGAGGAACTTGCGTACGCACTGACTGATTTCCCCGACACGGTCGAGGCGCTCTGGAAGACCATGGTCGCCCGTGATATCGAGGCGGTGAAACTCGCCGCGCAATCCCCCTATCTTTATTTCATCAGCTGGGAGGATTCGAGCACCCAGAATTATTCCCCAGCCCAGTACGATGCCTATATCGGTTCTGAAATCGGAGAGTGGTGCAGAATCCTCAAGGAACACGGAAAGCACTACTCGCAACACGCGTGCGGCCACGTGGCGGCGCTTGTCGGCAGGATGAGGGACCATGGAGTACACTCCGTGGAAAGCATTTCCCCGCCCCCCACTGGAAACATGTCCATTCGGGAAGCACGCAACGTTGTCGGGTCATCCATGGGCATCATCGGCGGAATTGAACCCACCCAGTTCCTCAGGCTCTCCGAGGCGGAATTGAAACCCTATGTGAAGACCGTCATCCAGGACGGAGCCGGTGGACCCTTTGTCCTCGCCAACTCCGATTCCTGCCCCCCCGGCGTCTCAATCAGCAAGTTCGAACTGGTCGCTGAGATCGCCCGGAACACGCGCCCCTGAGATCTGCGGGCATCAGGGAATGACATAAAGCATCACGCTGAGGAAGTGGCATAGGCTTCCGGCTAGGACAAAGGCGTGCCAGATAGCGTGATTGAACGGAATGCGCCGGCCGAGATAGAAGATCGTCCCGGCGGTATAGAGCACCCCGCCTGCCACCAGCCACCACAACCCGCCGGCCGGCAGGTTCTGACAGAGCGGCCGGATTGCCACCACGACAATCCATCCCATGCCCACATAAACCAGTGTTGAAAACAGTTTGAAGCGACCCGTGAAAAAGACCTTGAACACCACCCCCACCAGCGCCAACCCCCAGACAACTCCAAATAATGACCATCCCCAGGGCCCCCGCAGGGGAACCAGCAGAAAAGGCGTGTAGGTCCCCGCGATGAGCAGATAAATGGCGGAGTGGTCAATGACTTTCAGAACGGCTTTAGCCCGCGGCCAGGGCAAGCTGTGGTAAAGGGTGGAGGCGGCAAACAGCATCACCAATGTCGCACCATACACTGAACACGACACCACATGCCACGCCGTACCCCTTAGCGCGGCATAGACCACCATCACCGACAGCGCCGCCACGGCAAGTAAAACACCGATCCCGTGCGTAACACTACTCGCGATTTCCTCGGTCAGTGAATAGGGCTTGATAGTCTGAGTCATGCAGCACTCTACCATGGCCGCAACCTCATCCGCCAGCCTTCCGTTCCCCGCAGTAGAAGACGACAGGCTACAGGTGCATCAGGCGCGACTTGATAAACACCAGCGCGGCCGTAAGGTTGACGGCTGCCGCGGGCGTCATGGGGGCATTCGGCTCCCAGCTATGGCCCCGAATCGTCAACATCCAGGCAGTGGGACACTTCCCGTATAGTTCATCGCATAACGCCAGCACCGTGGCTGGCGCCATGGCATGGGTTGAGAAGGCAATGCTCATCTCCGGCAATAGCGCCCGGAATGAAAACGATTCAACCCCATCCTGTGTCGCATCGGCGAAAATCACGACCTCGTGTCCGGATATCGCCAAGGCATCCTCGGCATTCAACTGGTAGTTTGAATCCAGGACAATATGACGCCGGGCGGGGACTGAGGCGACCCACTGTTCGAGCTCGTTCACCAGGGCGGGCCCCAAGCCGTCATCCTG
Organism: uncultured Verrucomicrobiota bacterium; assembly: GCA_964568965.1. GTDB lineage: Bacteria > Verrucomicrobiota > Kiritimatiellia > CAIKKV01 > CAITUY01 > JAABPW01. The sequence goes on from CAZMSS010000010.1 coordinate 8,780, forward strand.
TCGACCAGGGTTACCATACCCATAAACCAGAACCGATTTCATCTTTGCTTCCGATCCAGAATCCGACCACCGTCACCAACCAGAAAAAACTCCAGCGGCATAGCCCCCAGCGCATGTGTGGCGCAGCTCAGGCAGGGGTCATAGGCGCGGATCACCACTTCAACGGCATTCATCATACCCTCGGTAATTTCCTTTGCGCCGTTCATTTGCGCCCGGGCCACAAAATTGACAGCCTGGTTCATGGCCTCGTTGTTATGGGTCGTCGATACGATCAGGTTGGCCATCTCGATCTGGTCGTCGACATTGACCCTGTAATGATGGAAAAGCGTCCCGCGCGGTGCCTCGATCACCCCCACCCCCTCCAGGTGACGCCGCCCCTTCACCACCAAGTGGTCGCCCGTGATGTCAGGGTCCTCAAGTAATTCCTTGATCACCTCCGCCGCATGCAGGGTCTCGATCAAGCGGGCCCAGTGCGTATGCATACATTTGTCGTTCGGTCGTCCCCCCGTGACCTTCCTGTACTCCTCGAATTCCCGCTGGGCAAGGGGGCTGGGGATGAAATCGACCGTATTGAGCCGGGCCAGCGGCCCCACCCGGTACCAGCCTTTTTCCGGTCCGAGGGCCTTGAGGTACGGAAACTTCATATACGTCCATGCCCGCACATCCTCCCGGATGGTATTCGCATAGTCCTGACAATCCACATCATCCAAAATCCGTTTTCCATCGGCATCCACCGCACGTATGACGCCGTGGTAAAGATCCATGGCGCCATCCTTCCGTACCAGACTCAGGTGGTTTGACGGGAAGCGGGAGAACCCGTCAATGAACGCCTGGTTCCTGCGGTGGTAATCCTTGAAAAACGTCACCGCGCCCTGCGCCCACTCGATCATCTGGTCCGCATTGAGCGGGTACGGTCCATTGAGCAGGCGATCGCGCTCCGCCAGGGTCAGGCTCTTATTCACCCCGCCGGGAATCGCCCCCGTGCCATGAATCTTCTTCCCCGCCGTCGCCAGGATCACCTCCTGGCCGTATTTGCGCATCATCACCGCCTGGGTGGCCAACTCACGGTTGGCGATCGCCAGCCCGAACACATTCCGGGACTCCGGCGGCGAATCATAGCCGAAAAGCAGGTCGGGCATGGCCAAATGGAAGAAATGCAGGCTGTGCGACTGGAATATCTGCCCATAGTGCATCAGGCGGCGGATCTTCTCCGCTGTGGCCGTGAGCCCCTCCCCCGTCCCGGCGCCGACAATCACATCCACCGCCTTCGCCGCCGACACGTGGTGGCTCACCGGGCAGATCCCGCAAAGGCGCTGCACCAAAACGGGTGCCTCCCAGAAGGGCCGACCCTGGACAAAACGCTCAAAGCCGCGGAACTCAACAATGTGCAGGCGGCTGCGAGTGACATTGCCCGCATCGTCGAGCTGGATTGTAACCTTGCCGTGTCCCTCGACGCGGGTAACCGGTTCGATGACAATTTTCCTCGCCATTGACTGCACTCCCGTTAATCAAATTTAAACATCGTGTCCGTAGGCTTGAGCTCGGTTCCGTTGACCAGTGCCACCAGCGCCTCCCAGATAAGGTCCGCCCTCGGGGGACAACCCGGCAGAAAACAGTCAATCTTCACGATTTCGTGGCAGGGATACACCCTGTCGAGAATCTTCGGAAGATCCTCGTCATGGGGGATTATTCCCTTTCCCGAGCCGTCGCCCGTGGTGGGCCCCCGCAGGTAAGACTCCACCAGACATTCCCGGAGCGGAATCATGTTCCGCAATGCCGGAAGCCCCCCCATGATCGCGCATTCCCCCACTGCGACGAGGATCTTGCAGTGCTTGCGGAACTCAATCAGCGTGTGCACGTTTTCATCGTTGCAGCAGCCCCCCTCAATCAGCCCGATATCGCACTCCTTCGTGAAGGTCTTGATATCTGTTAGCGGGGACTTATGGAACTCCACGAGTTCGATCAGCTCCAGCAGGCGTTCATCGATATCGAGAAACGACATATGACACCCAAAGCATCCTGCGAGGGAAACGGTAGCTATCACTTTTTTTGGCATGACTCGTTCTTCCCGGGTTAACCTTCGATCTCGCTGCCGATGGGGGCAATATCATATTTCCGCGCCCCTATGGGAACATCGAACCCTTTTCCCTTCCGCAGGATAGCCCCGACAGGACACATATCCATGGCCTCTTGCACCAGTTCATCACTGACATCCCGCGACGTCTCGGGGTCGATATTGATCACCAGGCGGTCCCCCCGCTTCGCAAAGGCAAAAATCGCCTTACCGTCCTTGTTGTGTATTCCCCGGATACACCGCTTGCACAAGATGCAACGGTTGTGGTCCTTGATAAGCTTGGGATGCCAGGCCTCCACGGCGCGCCGGGGAAAGAGATAGGGAAAGCGGGGAACCGTCATCCGGTAACGGTAGGCCAACGCCTGCAGTTCACAGCTTCCGCTTTTTTCGCAGGACGGGCAGAGATGATTTCCCTCCGCGAAAAGAATTTCAACAACCGACTTCCGGAATGCTTCCAATTCCGGTGTTGAAGTCTGGACCTTCATATCCTCAACCACCTTGGTGGTGCAGGCGGTGACGGGGATCCCATTAACCAGCACGGTGCAAATCCGGCACGATCCCTTCGGAGGGATGCCCCGATAATTGCACAACGTGGGTATGTACACCCCGTTATCCGCCGCCGCCTCAATCAGTTGCCTGCCATCTTCGGCGAGGCACTCAACCCCGTTCAGCGTAAATTTTACAAATGTGGCCATCGCGGTCGCTCCTCAGGATTCCCGGACCACGTCATCGTAGTCTTTCACAGCAGCCTTCAGATCAAATGACGGCACAAACCGGTCATCGCCACCCGTGATCCGGCTGTAATAGAGCGGCTTGAAGTTCCGGATAGTACTGATGATGGGATTCAAGGCCGTCTGGCCGAGACCGCACCGGTTCTTCTTCATGATGGAGGCCCACTGGGTGAACTGCCCGACATCCGCCGCAGTCCCCCTGCCCGCAACGATCTTCTCCATCACGATTTGAGCCATCACGGTCAGGGCTCGGCACGGCACACAGGAACCGCACGACTCGTCCCTGAAGAAGCGGGTAAAATTCAGCACCACATCCTTTAGCAGGTCCCGTTGTGCCCCGATGATGATCAACGATCCCCCCGTAGCAAGATCTTCGTACGCCAGGATGCGGTCAAAGTCGCCGGGACCGATGCAGGCACCGGAAGGCCCGCCCACCTGAACTGCCTGAACCTCATGTGCCCCCACCATGTTCAGGACATCATTGACCGAAAAGCCCCAGGCAATCTCGTAGATCCCAGGCTCATCACAGTCGCCCGACACACTGAGCACCTTCGTACCCTTCGACTCAGGCGTGCCCAGCGAGTTATACCAGTCGACTCCCTTGACCAGAACCTGGACGACGGAACAGAGGGTTTCGACATTATTCACCACCGTGGGTTTCTGCAGATACCCCTTTTCCACTGGAAACGGAGGCCGGTCGCGCGGTTCCCCCCGTTTCCCCTCCGCCGACTCGATGAGTGCCGATTCCTCGCCGCAGACATACGCGCCGGCACCGAATTGGATTTTAATGTCAAAATTAAAACCCGCCTTCCCCGCGATCAACGATCCCAGAAGTCTTTGTCCCCGCATTCCAGCCAGCACACTTTCAAGCCAGGCCCGCAGGTAGCGGTACTCATTGCGGATATACAGGATTCCGTGTTGTGCCCCCACCGCATATCCCGCCACAGCCATTCCCTCAAACACCAGTCCGGGTAATTCGGTAAGGATAACGCGATCCTTGAAGGTGCCCGGCTCGCCTTCATCGGCGTTGCAGAAGATATACTTCACCTCCCCGGGGGCCTTGCGCGCAAACTCCCACTTCATGCCTGTGGGAAAACCCGCACCTCCCCGGCCCCGAACGCTCGCCGCCTTCACCATGGCGATGATTTCCCTCGAGCTCATGGAGACCGCGCGCCGTAACCCCGCGCCAGGCTCATAGCCGTCAAACACCATGCCACCCCGCCGCCTGATGTTGTTGCGGACGGAGGAACGCACCAGCCGGTGCGCGTTCATCCCGTCGCCGAAATCAGTCCCGGCAAGATCGGCAACGGTCTTGCCGGCCTTCAGTCCCGCCACCAACGCGCGGGCCTTCTCCGGCGTCAGATGGGGGAAGACGACTTCATTCACAAGGGCCGCAGGCTCCTGGTCGCTCATGCCGATACAGGCGGTGGGGAAAAGACCGATCAGGCCGTCTGTCGACACCCCGCCGAAGGAACATCCGGCAGCCTCCTCCAGCGCCTTGGCAACCCCGGCCCGGCCGCTGAATTCCGCCACGACGCTATTGTTCAGATAGACCGTGTATTTCCCGCGCGGCTCGCGGGCAAAGAAATGATAGAACGAGACCGTCTGTTCAACGTCGACCTGCGGAATGTTCAGAGCCCGTGCAATTTGAGTGATGGCTGAATCGGAGAGATAGCCCTGAACCGCCTGGATATCGATCAGGATATCCATGAGCCGGGTTTCATCCCCCCCGTACTTTTCGATCACGGCAGTGATGCACTGGTCCATGGAGCCAGATTACTCCAAACGCAACCGATGTCAACGGCCTGCTTTCGCTCCAAAACCAGCGTGCTATCAGGGAGGCGATACCGAGAAAATGGCCTTCAGGACGGCATCCACCGGAATCGAGGCGATGGCCGTTCGGGCCTCGGGGGAGTCACGTTCAATGTCACGGGAGCGACTGACACCCTCCGCGCATAGAATTTTGCACCGGGTCCCCACAGGGGCTGTTTTGGCGGGATCGGTCAGGCCGAATATCCCGACCACGGGAACACCCAAGCCGGAAGCCAGGTGCATTCCGCCACTGTCATTGGCCACCACGCACCGGCACAAGCCAAGCAGACCGATCAGTTCCAGAAAATCCGTCTCCCCGGCCAGATTGACCGCCCCGCCCCCCATGCCGAGGAACACCTCTTCACAGACAGGTCGATCAGCCGGACTTCCAAAAATCAATACGCGGCATCCCTGCTCCTCCACCAGCTTCTTTCCCACCGCGGCAAAATTATCCGCCGGCCAGCGCTTGGCCGGCCCAAATGCCGCCCCGGGGAAAAACGCAATGAGATTCCCCTCGGTTGCCCCCCCTTGAAACACTGACTCCACCCTGCCCCGTGCCCGCTCCCGTGCCCCGGCGGGCACCACGAGAAACGGAGGCAGCTCCAACTCCTCATGAGAAACGCGAAGCAGCTCGGCGATTTCAAGTGACTGGTGTCCGCGTACCGCCGTCTCCGACAAAACGGCGCGCTCCGTCAACATCCAGTCGCGGTTATGTCCGGGCATTCCACGGCGCCCCGGAACCCTCGCGAGAAACGGAATCAACGCGGACCGGAAAGACTTTGGCAGGATGTAGGCAAAATCAAATCCACCCTTTTTCACCGCACGGATAGTATCGAGCATGCCGGCGAATCCTTTGCGGAGCGGAATCACCTCGTCGACGCTGGGAAAGAGCCTCCAGAGCTCCGCAACGGAGGGTTTGGCCAACATGGTGAGACGGGAGCCGGGCAACCGCTTCCGGAAGGCGGCCAGGGCCGGCATGCACATCACACAGTCGCCCAGCCAGCTTGTGCTGACGACAAGGATCCGGGCCGATCCGGCGCCGTGGGGCGCGTCACTGGAAACAGATTCGGGCGATACAGGCATTGAAATCCTCACTCCCGGACAACAGCTCAATGTCCACCCTTAGAAAATAGATCGGCAGGTCGCTCCGGTCAAGCCTGGGGAACCGAACGGCATCTTTTTCGGTCGTGATAATGGCTTCGGCGCCACTATCCCTCGCGCTGTTGATGACCTCGATGATTTCCTGCTGCGTATAACGGTGATGATCGGCAAACTGGACCCGCTGTGTCAGGCGGGCACCCAACCGCTCGATCTCGCGCTCGAAGCCGACGGGCGCGGCAATTCCCGATAACGCCGCCACGGTGCGCCCCTTGAGAAAAGATAGTTCCTCGCGGGCCGTCGTGAAAACATTCTTCAGGTAGCGGGCCTTGTGGGTGCACTCGATCATTTCAGCTTTATCGTTCAACTTCCGGATCTCCGCCTTCAAGGCGCTATTGTCACTGCCGTCGCACTTTGTGATGAAAATATAATGGGCGCGGCTGAGATTCCTGACATCCTCCCGCAGGAGACCGCGCGGCAGCATATAGCCGTTCGCAAACGGGTTCTTACTGTCCACCAGCACAATCTCAAGGTGATGCTTCAAGGCAAGATACTGGAACCCGTCGTCCAGGATCAGGGTATCGCACCCATACCGGTTGATGGCAAAACGCCCGCTCTTGACCCGGTCCTTGTCCACCAGCACCGCCACATCGGTCAGGTTGGATGCCAGCATGTACGGCTCATCACCGCCCATGGCGGAATCCAAAAGAAGGTTTTTACCGTCCGACACCACCCGCGGCGGCGTCCGGGACTCGCGGAGCAGCAACTTGCTCATCACTCGCTCTGCCAGAGGGGGCTCCTCCTTCTTATATCCACGGCTGAGGATCGCCACTTTGCGCCCCCGCTTCTGCAGGCTCCGCGCAAATACTTCCACCACGGGCGTCTTACCGGTTCCACCCACCGTAACGTTTCCGATACTGATGACCTGGCACCCAAGCGTATGGTGCCGAATGATGCCGTTGGAATACAGGAAGTGACGGGTTTTAACGATGACATTGAACAAACGGGAAAACTGGGTAAGCGTCCACAGGAGCAGCAGAACACGCCGGTCCCTGATCCGGGAAGTATCCTTCCTCTGGATCAGGTCCACCATGAACGTCTCAATATTTTCCCAACGGTTCGACTTCACATGCCCCCCATAAAAAGCGGGGGCATCGTGCCATTGACAGGCAACATGAGTCAAGCCGTAGCAATGCGCCGATGCAGAATTCTTGACATCGCCCCCCACCATCGGCACCATTCCCCACCCTATGAAGAACAATACAAAGATTGCGGTCCTCAGCGGAGATGGGATCGGCCCGGAAATCATGGAGCAGGCCATCCGGGTCTTGAGTGCCGTCGACAAACGATTTGACCTTGGTTTCGAGTTCATCCCGGCCGATGTCGGCGGCGTCGCCATCGACCGTCAGGGCTGCGCGCTGCCGCAAAGCACGCTTAAAATCTGCGCCTCCAGCCGGGCCATCCTCTTTGGTTCCGTGGGTGGACCCAAGTGGGAGCATCTGCCCCCGGAGCAGCAACCTGAGCGGGGCGCCCTGCTTCCACTGCGCCGCCATTACAGCTTGTTCTGCAACCTCCGCCCCGCAAAACTCCCCCCCGCCATGTTGCCCTGCTCCCCGATACGGCCTGAACTCTGTCCGGACGGGTTTGACATTCTGTGCGTCCGGGAGCTCACCGGCGATGTCTATTTCGGGCAGCCGAAGGGACGCGAGGGCACCGGTCCGAGCGAACGGGCTTTCGACACCATGGCTTATACCCGGCACGAAATCGAACGCGTCTCGCATGTGGCCTTCGAAATGGCACGCCACCGCCGCAAAAAAGTGACCTCGGTGGACAAGGCCAACGTCCTCACCTCCATGGTGCTCTGGCGCGAGGTGGTCACGGAAATTGCGAAGGGTTACCCTGATGTGGAAATCCAGCACATGTACGTGGACAATACCGCCATGCAGTTGCTTCGCTGCCCCCAGCAGTTCGATGTGCTCCTGTGTGGCAATATGTTCGGGGACATCATCAGCGACGAATGCGCCATGCTGGCCGGCTCGCTGGGAATGCTCCCCTCCGCCAGCCTGAACGAGAACGGATTCGGCCTTTATGAGCCGGCGGGCGGCTCAGCCCCCGATATCGCGGGCAAGGGCATTGCCAACCCGATCGCGCAGATCCTCTCCGCCGCTATGATGCTCCGCCATTCCCTGGAGCATGCTGAGGCCGCAACTGCCGTTGAAAAGGCCGTCGATTCCGTTCTCGCGAGCGGGCTACGTACCCGGGATATCGCCAGGGATGCCTCCCAGACTGTCGTCGGAACCGCCGAAATGGGCGGCGCGATCGCTAGCGCCGTCCTGGCGGGGTGATGTCACCGGCCCCGGGCTTCGCCGGGGCCACACCCACCACCTTAAATGAGAGCGCCGGAAGCGACACTGCTACCGGACGGGTAACCTTCATCGGACTGGCCGCATCACCGGGGGGAGCGCTTTTACCCGTCTCGCCCTTGACCGGCTCTCTTTTCTTGGCTGCCTGAGCCTGTCGCTTGGCGATTTCCTCCGGGGTGGCGTCGCGTTCAATTGGCATACTGGCCCCCAGAATAAGATTGCCGCATAACGCCGCATCCACCTTGCTGTCAGCAAACAGGACAATCACGCCATTGTCCCGGCCAGCTGGAATATGGCCTTTTCGGAGGGATATTCCCTTCGGCGGTTCGACCAGCTGAAGTCGGATCTGACCGTCGTACCCCGGCCGCCGCCGCACGGTAACGGGCACGGTGGTCTCCTGCCCCGGAACGAGGGCGAGCACGACAGATGACGGCTTCGGAACCACGGAATAGGGAGCTCCCGACTCAGCAACCAACACAGTCTCTTCCCGAAAGGGAAGCAGGTGCTGGTAGAGAAACGCCTGCATCAAATTTTCGGCGGGTAGCGCCTTGCGAACAATCGACCGGCCCGCAACATTCGCCTTTCCGATCAGGCAGGGTGCGTGTTTCCCCGCAGCGTTACCAGCCGCTGACAGCGTCATGGTAATCTTGTCCACCCCCACGGGAATGACCGCACCGTCCAGCGATAACCCCGGCACGGCATCCTCAAGTGCGACGCTGATCTCTTCATTGAAGTTATCCCTGCGTATCACATGAATCGTGACGACACCGACACCGTCCTTGGGAATGACCACCGCGGCGGGGGTCACTCGCAGGTCGAAATCCGGCATAGGTTCACTGATCCGCAAACGGTAGGCATATGCCGCCCCGCCCCTACCCTGTTTGTCGGTGATCATAACGGTATAAACCCCGGTTTCCGGAAGCTTCGTGATCAGTCCTGAGTCGGCCTGATGAGTGATATACCCTTCCCCCCTGTCCTTCAGATCATCATTCTCAGCGAGCACCTTTCCCCGTCCGTCCAGAAGCGAAACCATGGAATCCAGCGGAGATCCCAGACGCCGGGCATGAACATCCAGGCACACGGACTGGCCTGTCTTACCTTCAAAACGGAAGAAATGCTTCTCACCCGGGGCACCGACACATCCATTGAGAATCACAGGCAGCGTCACTTTCCGCGCCTTACTCACGGTTAGAGCAGGTCTGGATTCCAACTGCTCCGGAAGCTCGCCGAGCGCAAACAAAAAAGGATTGGAGAGAAGCCCCATGTTCGTGACCACGAGATTCTGAACAGCTGCGGCCGTGGCCCCCACATCAACCATCGTCCTGTCATCAGGGAGGTTGAAGCCCGAGAGCTTCACCCGGACGGGCGTATCGCCGCGCGCAGCCCCCAACGGGAAAACGCCGGTCACAAAAGGCAACTCGCCAATCTTCAGACGGTAGACGAAATCCTCCCGCCCCCGATAAATGGAGTCCCGTATCGTCAGTGTGTATTCCCCGTCCGAGGGTACATCGTAAAAAAGCACTGGGTCCTGATTGAACAGGAAATCATTCGCCAGGGCCACAGGATGCCCCGCGTGGTCCTGGATCGCAATGATGGCCTGGAACCAACCGGGCACTCCGTCGGCGATATAAGGCAACAGCGCGCGGGCCGCCGCTTCGATGACAAGATGCTGCCCCTTCGAGGCTGTGAACTTAAAAGTGTCGGTATCCCCCGGCATGATCACACCATTCACAAGCACAGGGAACGGGGGTAAAATGGAGGCCACCTTGGGCTTGTTGTTCGGCTCGGTCTCCAGAACCTCATTCAATTGGCCTACCTGGAACGTGAGTTTATTAGACAAGGCATTCGTCATCACGAGACAGATGTCCCGGTTGCCGGGATCAGCATCCGGCGATACGGTGACCTTGAGGGTCACCACTTCATCAATGACGGCCTCATTCTTCTTCTTGTTTTTCTTTTTCTTGAATTCCACTCCCGCATCAGGATCCTTGGAATCCATGACCTCGACGGCAACCCCTGGCCCGGAAATCAGGGCTGCCGAGGCGCCATAGACATTCTCTCCTCCGATTTTCAAGGTGATGGTTGTTCCCTGCTTGCCGCCGGCGGGGAACACATATCCAATGTGGGGGGACTTATCCGCCGCGAGGCAGGGCATCGCCGCCGAGATCAAGGCTATCCCAAGGAGCAATCGCCTGTTCACATGATCTCCCTAAGCAGGCCGCCGGTATCCTTGGCGGCAACCTCATTACGGGCAAGAGGCGACACCGGAACCTTGAGACCCTGAGGTGTCGTTAATTCCGCAGCCAGATCAATACCCAGCAGTTCATACATGCTGCCGAGGAGATCCCAGGGATAGATCGGGCGTTCAATGACGGTCTCGCCACGTTCATCCGTCTTGCCGACCACCGCTCCGCCCCGGAATCCGCCACCCGCCACCAACGCTGAAAAAGCCTTCCCGTAGTGTCCACGCCCTCCATCCCAGGGCGCTTCCCACTGAATTTTCGGGGTGCGTCCAAATTCACCACTCACCCACACCAGGGTGCTGTCAAGCAACCCATGATCCGACAGATCCTGCAGCAGGGCGGATAGCGCCTGATCGAGTTCAGGCAACTTCTGAGCCATGGCGGGAAAATGCTTCTTATGGGTGTCCCATCCCTGGTGATTGATCGTAACAAACGGAACACCCCGCTCGACCAAACGGCGGGCCAGCAGGCAGGACTGCCCGAACTTTTTGCGTCCGTAGCGATCCCGAAGCTCAGCCTTCTCCTCCGTCAGGGCAAAAGCCTTACCGGTTGTCCCGAGAATCATTTCGTAGGCCTGATCCCGACTGGAATGAATCGACTGAACCACCGGGTCATCACGTCTTTCAGCTCCCAGCCCATCCAGATCATTGAGAAGGACTCTCCGATCCCGCTGCCGTTCCTCGGTCACTGTCTCCGACACGATCCCCTCAACGCAGAATGGGTCGCGCCCGGGATCACCCCCCGTCGAGAAAGGCTTGTATTTGGAACCCAGGAATCCGGATTCTGAGAACCGCCCCTGCGGGGTGGTCACCGTAATATAGGGAGGCAGCATTCCCTGATAGCCGCCGTTGTATCCATTGAAATACGACACGATGGCGCCCATGCCGGGGCACACCAGACCGTTATCGGATTTTCGCCCCGCCTGAACCAGATAGGCAGCCGTCTCGTGCCCGTTGTTACCGTGGGTCATTCCCCGTAAAAGCGTATATTTGTCGGCCATCTTTGCCAACAGAGGGAGCATCTGGCATAGTTCGATCCCTGCCACGTTGGTCGCAAGCGACTTTGTGTAGGGCCCGCAGTAATCGCGCCCGGCACCAGGCTTGGGATCAAACGTATCCAGATGCGAGGGCCCTCCCCACAACCAGATTTGAATCACCGATTTTGCTTTCTTACGCCGCACCGGCGATGCCGGAGCCCCAAAACCGCCTTCGCCTGCCCGCAGGAGCTGACCGCCCGCCAGGAATAATCCCGCCAGCCCCAGGGATCCCGAACGAAGAAATGTCCGGCGCGAGAACGCATCCTCCGGTTGAGATGGATATCTGCTCATAATTGTTAATCCTCAATGCCTCATGATGAATTCCGTCGAATTGATCAGCGCCCAGGCCAGGTCGCACACGGACTCCGCCGGCTTCCGCTTCGCTGAGGCCAGATACTCGCCTGCCTTAAGCTTTTCCGCCCCGGTCGGAAATCGGGACAACACCAGCAGATATAACTCATCTACAAGGGTGGAATCCGCCGCCCTCATCCGCCCCCCACCCTTGGGCTTGCCTCCCTTTGCGAGTTGCATCAGCACGGGACTGCGCTCAATTTTCTTCTGGATATGACTCGAATTCAGCAGGTGCTGGGCTTGGAACATGGAGGGCGAGGCGGATCGCTCGGATTCGTAAGAGGTATTGCGCGCAGGACGCCCGAACAATTCGAGAAAGGGCAGCTCAATACTGCCGTCAGCCAGGCAGATGGCACGCTGGTCATCGGGGAGAAAGGTGAAGGGCTCGGGAATGCTGCTCGTGTACTTCTCCCCAGTCCCCGTAACCTGATTGATGGCGTCCAGCAATGGCTCGGCATCAAGCCGGCGTAGCCGGTAATGCGAAAACCCCGTTTCATCAGCGGCATTCCCGGCATTCGGGGTGGATGACCGCTGATAAGTGGCAGAGTTGAGTATGAGGCGATAGACAGACTTGAGATCATACTTGTGGCTGATAAGTTCCCGCTCCAAATCCGCCAATAATTCCGGACTCGAGGCCGGATTAGAGGGCCGGAAATCATCAGGTTCATGAACCAATCCCCGTCCGATCAGCCAGAACCAAACCCGGTTGACCATGCATTTCGCAAACCACGGATTGCCGGGTGCGGTCAGCCAATCCGCAAAAGCGCCCCTGGGATCCTGGTCCGGGGGAAGGAAATACACGCGACCATCCAAAGCGCGAGGAACGACCTCCTTACCGGTAGCGGAATTGGTGAGGTGCCCGAGGGGATTGAAGAAGACGATCTCCTCCTTCCATTCATCCGTGCCCTTGTACCCCACTTTGGCAAAGAAAGCTGAAAATTCCTCGATCTGGGATTGTGCCAGGCCCGCATTCCCCAGTCGGATTCCCATGAAAACAAGTGCAACCGTATCCGCGATCTGGCGGGCGGAACGCTCCTGAAACGGGCGATAGAAATTAGCAGACGGAGAGCGGAAATTGCTGCCTGCGGCCGTCAGCAGCTCCCTCGCAAACTGGTCGTAGGGCTTGTTCTGCCGGAGGGAATCCCGGATCCACCGATCATAGGCCTGAACGGCATTGGGCCAGAGATTGCTGGGGAACTCAGCCTTGACTCTCAACAAATCACCCCACTTTAGGCCCCAGTATTCTGCAAATTCAGGGCGCTGAAGAAGAGATTCAATAAGTTTCGCACGCTTATCGGGGCTCTTATTGGCAAAGAACGTCCTGACTTCGGGGGGCGTCGGCAGGGTTCCGATGACATCTAAGTACACACGCCGGACAAAGACCTCATCTGTGCAGCATTCAGAGGGGGAAATTCCCTTGCCTGTCATGACCGCACCAACCCGTGCGTCTATTGGGTTGTCAGTCCCAACCCCGGCAGGTTCCGCTGCGGCCCAATCGCTCAACGACAGGCCCATTACAAGCCAAACGCACAATCCCCATCGATTAGCCTGTCGAAACATCCCCGATCCCCTCCCGGAATTACTCAGTTATAGAATATAACGATCCAGAAGGCAGGTTTATTGTGATGAAATAATCAGTATCTTGATTAAGCCATTTACATACAGCTTTCCTGATTGGCGGCTACCCCCGGGCTATGATAGTGTCGACCCCTATGACAGCGCGCAAAACCATCAAATCAAATCGATCGGTGAAGACTTCGCCCCACGCGGCCAGCTATGTGCAGCGGGGGCGTGAGATCATCGACATGGAGATCGAAGGCCTCCAGAATGTCAGAACGCACCTCAACTCGGGATTCGGACATGCCGTGGACATGATCATCGAGGCCACCGAAGCAGGCGGCAAGGTGGTCGTCACCGGAGTCGGGAAAAATCTCCACATCGGGGAAAAAATCTCAGCCACTCTCGCCAGCACCGGAACCACCAGCGTCATGCTCAATCCCATCCAGGCCATGCACGGGGACCTGGGTATTCTGGCCCCTGCCGATGTCCTTCTCGCGCTCAGTTACAGCGGCGAATCGGAGGAAGTCCTGAACCTCCTGCCCCTGGTGCGCCGGTTCGGGCTGAAGGTGATTTCCCTGACAGGCAAGCTGAACAGCTCCATGGCCAAATTAAGCGACGAGGTCATCTCCGTGGCGGTTGCCCGCGAAGCATGCCCCTTCAACATGGCCCCCACCACGAGTACGACGGCCACCCTGGCGGTCGGCGATGCGCTGGCCATGGTGCTTCTGAAGGCGCGCGGCTTCAAAATCGAGGACTACGCGAAACGCCACCCCGCCGGCGCCATCGGGCGAACACTGCTCCTGAGGGTATCCGACATGATGCGCAAGGGCGAACGGGTCGCCTCCGTCCGGTCTGGCGCGAAAGTCAAGGATGTCATCCTCGCCATGACTCGCGCCCGGACAGGTTCAGCCGGGATCATCGACAAGCAGGACCGCGTTCGGGGCATCTTTACCGATGGCGATCTGCGGCGTCACCTTCCCCAGCATCCGGACCTGGTGAACATGCCCGTGGAATCGCTGATGACCCGCAATCCCATCACGGTGCAGGAAGACTGCCTGGCGGCCGATGTGCTGCGGATTTTCGAGAAGCATAACATCGACGATCTCCTTGTGGTGGACTCCAAAAACCGGCTGGTCGGCGCGGTGGATATCCAGGATCTCCCAAAACTGAAGATCATGTAATTCTCAAGGATTCCAAACCATGTCCGACATGACCCTCCTGCAATCCGCGATCCTTGGCCTAGTCGAGGGAGTCACCGAGTATCTTCCCATCAGTTCAACCGGACACCTGCTCCTGGCCCAGAAGCTGATGGGCATCGGCCAAACCGCCGGAACACAGCAAGCCTCCGAGGCCTACGCTGTCTGCATCCAGGCTGGCGCGATTCTGGCGGTTGCCGGCCTGTACTTTAAACGGCTCCGAGGCGTTATTGAGGGCGGCCTGGGGAAGAATCCCGAGGGGCTCAGACTGGGAATCAACATGGTGGTGGCATTCCTGCCTGCCGCCATCATCGGCCTGACCCTTGAAAAATGGATCAAGCATCACCTGTTCGGTGGCGGGGCGTACGGCCTGTGGCCCGTCGTGGCCGCCTGGTTTGCGGGCGGGCTGGCCATCCTGCTGGTGGAGTGGCGGCGCCAGAGATCCGGACAGGACAGCACAACGGGCAGCAGCCTCCCGGAACTCACCTGGAAAATGGCCCTGCTGATCGGCTCCGTTCAGGTTCTGGCCATGTGGCCCGGAGTCAGCCGCAGCCTGGCGACCATCCTGGGCGGACTCTGGGCGGGGCTGTCCCTTGTCGCGGCGGTTGAATTCAGCTTCCTGCTGGGACTCATCACACTGGGTGCCGCGACCGCTCTGGACACCTTGAAATATGGCCACGAGATCCTTTCGCATTACGGTTGGCAAGCGTCCCTCCTCGGGGTCGTGGTCTCGTTTATTTCCGCCGCACTGGCCATTAAATGGCTCGTGGCGTACCTCCAGAAACACCCCTTGTCATTCTTTGGTTATTACCGGATTGCCCTCGCTATCGGCGTAACGGCGTTGCTGCTTCATGGGGCCTGAAACTTTTATTCCTTTTTGTATTGAATTCCCGCATGAGTTTCGACACTATGCGCACCTGTTTTTGGGGGGACGTAGCTCAATTGGTTAGAGCGCTGCCCTGTCACGGCAGAGGTCGCGGGTTCGAGCCCCGTCGTCCCCGCCATCCTTCGCGTTGCGCCCACGGGGCTTGCGCTTCGGATGGCAGGCCAGGTTTACTCTGGCAGCCCCCCGAAACTCCATCCATGCTTCTGATGTCTTGCTCTCCACCGTTCCTTTTGCTTTGATTCACCCAACTCTCGCACAGGAGTATCCGCATGTTTCAGATCGATGATTTTCTAAGACAGGCCGTCGCGCTGGGCGCATCCGATATTCATCTTAAGGAGGGACAAAGCCCCTACCTGCGCTTGCACAGTGAACTGACTGCCACCGACGCTCCCGTTCTGATGGAAGGGGACCTCGTTGAGGTCATCCGGCAGATCCTGCCATCGCACCTGCAGAAGCACTTTGAGGAGCAGCACGAGGCCGATTTCTCACACTCCGTGGAAGGCACGGGACGATTTCGCGTCAATGCCTTCATGAGCCAGGGGATGCCCGCTCTCGCCTTCCGCCATGTCAAAACCAAAGTCCCTTCCGTGGAGGATCTGAATCTCCCCCCCGTCATCAAACTCATCGCGGGCGCCCAGCGCGGCATCATCATCGTCAGCGGCGCAACCGGCAGCGGGAAATCAACCACCCTGGCTGCCATGCTGAACCACATGAATGAGACGGAACATCTGAGGGTCATCACCATTGAGGATCCCATCGAATACCTTTTCATCGACAAGAAGTGCGTCATCTCCCAGCGTGAAGTGGGGCTGGATACCATGAGCTTCCCAGCGGCCCTCAAGCATGTCCTCCGTCAAGATCCCGATGTGATCATCATCGGGGAAATGCGGGACCAGACCACTTTCCGAACGGCCCTTGCCGCCGCCGAGACCGGACATCTGGTGCTGACCACCCTGCACTCCGGCAATGCGGCCATCGCCGTACAGCGCCTGCTGGAGCTCTTCCCGGCCGCCGAATGGGACCAGATCCGACTCAACCTGGCCAGCAACCTCCAGGCGGTGATCTGCCAGCGGCTGATCAAGGGCAACCAGGGCGGCGTTGTGCCCGCCGTGGAGATCATGATCAACACCCCCACCGTCAGGAAATTACTTGAAAAGAACAAGCTCGACATACTGCCAGCCGCCATCGAAACCGGAAAGGAGGACGGCATGCAGACGTTCAACCAATCCATCTACACCCTCATTAAAAGCGGCATGATTTCCCAGGAGGAAGGCATGACCTACGCCACCAACCCCCAGGCACTCCGCATGAACCTGCAGGGTATCTTCCTGGATGAATCCAACAGGATTCTCTCCACTATTTGACCATGAGTGAATATCCCTCATCAGCCACCGGGCAGGCCATCCCTTCCGGAATCACGGAAATAGGCATTCTCGCCGGAAAAGGCGACTATCCCCTCCAGCTTGCGCAATCAGCCCGGGCTCAAGGGGTGAAGAAAATCTTCGTGATCGCGTTCAAGCATGAAACGGACCGCTCCATCACCCGTTATGCCGATGAGGTGCATTGGCTTTACCTGGGCCAGTTCGGCGCCGTCCGGGATACGTTTGTCTCCCGGGGCATCAAAGTCGCCGTCATGGCCGGACAAATCACCCCCACACACCTGTTCAGCCTGCGCTTCGACCGGTTCACACTGGATATCCTTTCGCGTCTGAAGGAGCGCAACGCCCACACCATCTACGGGGCGGCCTGCGACGAACTGAAGGCAGTAGGCGTTGAACTGCTCCCCGCCAGCCTGTTCATGGAAAAAGCCATGCCCGAGGCGGGCGTGATCGGCGGACGCCCACCTACGGAATCTGAAATGGCTGACATCCGGTTCGGGCTCAACGTGGCAAAAATCACCAGCAGCATCGACATCGGACAGACCGTGGTCGTCAAGAACGGGACCATTCTGGCCGTGGAAGCCTACGAGGGAACGGACGAAACCATCCTCCGGGCAGGGCGGCTCGGCAAGGGCGGCGCGGTGGTCGTCAAGGTGGCGAAGAAGGATCACGATATGCGCTTTGACATCCCCATCGTCGGCATGCGCACCATGAAGGTCCTTCGTAAAAGCAAAACCAGCGTCCTTGCCGTTGAGGCAAAACGCACGATTCTCCTGGATCGCGACAAATTGATCGCCGAAGCCAACCGGCAGGGCATCAGCCTGATCGCCATGAACACCGAGGACTCCTCCACGGGGGCATCATGAGCCGCCCCCGTGAACTGCTCGTCATTGCAGGCGAAATATCCGGCGATATGCATGCGGCCGGACTGATCAGGGAACTTAAGAAACTGGATCCCTCCATCCGCTATTACGGCATCGGCGGGCCGCGCCTCCGCGCCGAGGGAGTTGAAACCTTTCATGATGTTCGCGAAATGGGCGTGATGGGCATTGTGGAGGTCCTGAAACGTATCTTCTTCTTCCGCCGCGTCTTCCGGCAAATGGAAGCGCTCGCCCGTGACCGGAAACCGGACGCCGTGCTTCTTGTGGACTATCCGGGATTCAACCTTCGGTTTGCCGCCAGCGCCCATGCCATGGGAATCAAGGTGATTTACTACATCTGCCCCCAGGTCTGGGCATGGAACCGGGCTCGCATCCCGAAGATGGCCAAGGTAGTGGACCGTCTCATGGCTATATTCCCGTTTGAGCCGAAAGTCTTTGAAGGGACCAATCTCAAGGTTGATTTCGTGGGTCATCCGCTTCTCTCTGAAATTCAGGAGGAACTGAAAAGTCCCCTCGCCCCATTGCCCTGGCAGGGGCAGCCGCAAATCGGCCTGCTTCCGGGAAGCCGGCACACTGAAATTGACCGGATGCTGCCCGCCTTCTGTGCAGCGGCGAAACTGGTGGAACAACGATTCCCCAACGCCTCGTTTGTCATTCCCGCCCCCACCCCGGAGATCGAGGATCATATCCGGACCCTTTTGAATCGCCTGACTGATTATCCGGGCAGGATCGCCATCGTGCGGGGCGGCGCCCGGCAGGTCTTCCGGCAAAGCCGGGCGGCGCTGGTCAAGTCGGGAACCGCCACGATGGAATCCGCGCTGGTCGGCTGTCCCACGGTCATCGCCTATATCGTCTCGCCCCTCACCTGCTGGATAGGAAGGCGATTGGCAACCGTCCGTTTCATGGGCATTGTGAACATCATCGCCGACCGCAGGATCTGTCCGGAATTCCTTCAGGAGCAGGCAACCCCTCAAGCCCTGGCGGAGGCTCTCATCCCCCTTCTGGACCATTCCCCCGAACGTGCCGCCATGCTGGCCGGATTTGACGAGGTGCGAGCCCTTCTTGGAAACGGTGGCGCCGCTGAGCGTGCAGCCAAGGTGGTACAGGAAGAATTGGCCTGCTGCCCCTGATCCTACGAGCAGCTAGGCCTGCCAGATTTCAACCTGCGGGGCATCCCGCAGGGCCATGCCGGCAACAACCTCTCCGGGACTTTGAATCAGCCTTGTGACGATGGCTTTCTTTTCAGTTCCCGCCACCAGAATGACCAATCGCTCCACCCGGCGCAACAGTTCCGGTGTCACCGAAATGCGATTCGGTCCGGGCTCATGGGGTACAGCCACGGCATACAGGTTATCCCCCCGCTCAACGTCCCTCGGGGTGAATAGTGATGCGGTATGTCCATCGGCGCCCAGCCCCAGAAGTCCCAGCGTGATGCGCCCCGTGCCATTCATAAACCGCCTCAGATCCTGATGGTACCGCGAAGCGGACTCCGTCCACTCCAATTCGGTGTGGACCCGGAACACACGGGCATCCGGAATGGCCAACGTTCCAAGAAGCGGAACCGTGGCACGATAGTTATTCTCGGGCGAGTCGGCCGGCACATGACGCTCATCGGAGTAAAGCACTCGAACCGCATTCGAGGCCTTCTCCCCCCGCCGGCGAAGTTCCTCATAAACCATCAGAGGAGTCCGCCCCCCCGACAACATCACAGAAACAGGACCTGTCCCCTGTAAATGCCTCCCCAGCAGATCTGCCATTTCCTGTGCCAGGCTCTCTGACGACGCGAATTGCCTGAGCAGGAACTGTGTCATGGCGTGCCGCTCCCGGTAAACCCGTATCGCCGTGCCAATTCCATCGCGGCCTCCGGCCCTGAACTCCCATAGGGATAAATCTGAGGTGAAATACGCAATTTCTCCAGCTGGTGGAGGACCGGCGTGAAGACATCCCAGGCCGCGGCCAGTTCGTCGGCCCGGATAAAAAGATTGCGGTCACCCTCGAACACATCCAGTAAGAGGCATTCATAAGCATCCGGAATCAAGGCGTTGAACGTCGACTGGTAGCGCAAGTTCAGGTCAGTCCGGACAAGCTCAAGCCCCAGGCCAGGCACCTTGTTCATGATTTTCAAAGTGATGGACTCATCAGGCTGAATACGGATCACGAGTTCATTGGCGACCACGCGATCCTGTTTGTCTCCCCAAAGGTGGTCGGGCACATCATGAAACCGGATCCTCACCTCATTGATTCGTTCATCCAATGCCTTGCCGGCCTCGATCAGGAAAGGCACTCCCGCCCAGCGCGGATTGTTGATCTTCAGGACCGCACTGGCATATGTCGGCGTCAGGGAATCCGGCGGCACCGTCGGCTCGGCCACATAGGCCGGTTGCCGTCCTGACTGTGAGACGCCATACTGGCCCACAACAAGATCCTGGCTGGACAGCGGGGCGACAGCTTTCAACAACTGTACCTTTGCATCCCTGATTGCCCCCGCCTCATACTTCGCCGGCCTTTCCATGGCCAGAAGGGCCAGGATCTGGAGCAGATGGTTCTGCATCACGTCACGGATGATCCCATACCCGTCAAAATACCCGCCGCGCTGACCGACCCCAACCGGCTCGGCCCATTTGATGCGAACGCTATGAATATAATTGCGGTTCCAGAGCGGCTCAAAAATAAGGTTGGCAAATCGCAGGACCATGAGGTTCTGGACAATTTCCTTCCCGAGATAATGATCGATCCGATAGGTCGATTCCTCGGTAAAAACCTTCTGCATCTCGCGGACGAGCGTGTCGGAAGAATGACGATCCCGCCCGAAGGGCTTTTCAATGACAATCCGGGACCATTCATCACGGTCTCCGCAAGCAACCAGGCCTGAATCACCCAGCGCCCTTGCCACTTCCATGAAAACTGAAGGGGGAATGGCCATGTAAAAAATACGGTTTACAGGACCATCCCCCTCAACCTCCCGCATGAGCTCAAAGAGATCGAGGAAAGAGTCCGGCGAGGAATACTGACCCTGACAATAATAGCACCGACTCAGGAAGGTCTCTGTTCGCGATGCACAATCCGCCTCTCCGGGAACGTAACGGCAGGTAAGGTTTTCAGCGATTTTCTGCCGGAACCCCTCATGAGTGAAGTCGCTGCGCGCAAGGCCGAATAAGCAGAAATCGGCAGGCAGAAGATTCTGGCAGAAAAGAGCAAAGAGAGCCGGAATCACTTTCCGCTGGGCGAGATCACCCGAGGCCCCGACAACCACAATCCCGAGTTTATTTTCCCGGAGCATAGCATCCTCCCTTTATTTGCCCCGACACCCCTTGCAACGGGCGTCCGAGCACCACTGGCACATCTGGCAATCAGGGCAGGCATGCTTTTTTACGGGGCGTTTCCCCTGTTTCGACTTCCCCGCCAAAGGGTATGATTTTTTTGCCTTATTGAGCACGGGCTGCATCCTGCATCACAACAGGCTTGAGTACAACATACGTCGGGAGTCCCTTGATTCCGAAGAATTCAAGGGCCACCTGCGTTGCGGGATCCGCAGGCTTTTCCGCCTGGAATCTGACAATCAGGTAACGGGAAAGTCGCTTCTGCACATCCGCATTCTTAAAGGTGGTCAACTCCATCGCCTCGCAATTCTTGCACCAGGTCGCCCAGAAATCCACCCAAACGGGTTTCCCTGTCCTGGCCGATTCGCGGAGGATTTCCGCCCATTGCCCACGGTCAGAAGCATTGATTTCGTAGACACCTGCCCTAGCCTGATGCGATGGAGCGGCACCACGCCCCCCCTGGTATGCCAGGAAAAAATAGTAAAAGGCAAATATCAGGATAAAAACGCCAAACCCATATTTTACCCAAGTCATCCAGTTGCCAGGCTTGGGTAGAAAAGTCAGCCCGGCACCAGCCAGCGGCCACGGCAGCGCCATTCCCAGTCCCAGGACAAACGGCAAGGCCAGGCCGATTCCGGCCCCGTGGGCATACAGGTTGCCCGACAGTAGCAGCACAGCGATCACCACCGGCGCCACGCATGCGCCCGCCAGAAGGGCAGCCACCCCGCCCATGAGAAGGGC
>CAZMSS010000011.1:0-19685 GCA_964568965.1 uncultured Verrucomicrobiota bacterium
CGTGTCCTTTACCGATTGACACACTCCCCCGCAACAGGCAACCTCAACCTTTCTAATGATCTTTCACAAAGGAAAGCCAGCATGAACATAAGACTTTTTTCGGCCGTCTCTGTCGTAACACTCCTTGGACTGCTAGCCTGTGCAGGCAGTCCCGCCGATGCACCGGTCAAACACCGTTTCTTCAAGGCTGGCTGGAATAGTGGCGGACCCGCCATCTACGATGCGGAGTTCAAGGAGGAATGGTCGGTCGCGAACGATGCTGAACTGACCGATGGCTGGGTCCTGCCCGACAACGGAGTCGTGTTCAGTTATTCCATCCGCGACAAGGAAGCCGGCATTATCCGGCTCGACCCCGCCAAACAACCGCTCTGGAAATACATCGCTCCGGACAACCACGACAACCACTCCTGCCAGCCCCTGCCCGGGGGTGGCTTTCTGGCTGGAGAAACCGCCAGGAACGGCATGTGGATGGTTGAGGTCGACAAGGACGGCAAGGAGCAGAAACGGATCAAGGTCGGCGACTCCACCGGCGACATGCATCACACCTTCCGCCAGGTCCGCAAGACGCCCCAGGGAACATACCTGGCGGCACTCATGAGCGAGAACAAGACTTACGAATGGGATGCCAACGGAAAATTAATCAGGACGTTCCCCAAAGGCGCCTTCGTGGCGATTCGACTCCCCAATGGGAACACCCTGGTCACGGCCGCACATCCAGCCGCCGATCATGGCGTGGTGATTGAATACGATCAAAACGCCAAGGTGGTTTGGGAAGTCACCCTGGCGGATATTGAATCACTGGGCATTCAGGTCAGCATGGTCTGCGGGGCTCAGCGGCTGCCCAATGGCAATACCGTTATCACCAATGTCGGACATGGCACACCGGTCGGCACCGGAGACATGGTCAAGGCGTTCGAAATTACACCCGCCAAGAAATTAGTCTGGGTTGTTCCGGGCAAGGCAGGACGGGGCAACATGGGGAACCTGCAGATCCTCGACATCCCTGGAGATGTGTACAAGCTCGAGGTGCTGAGATAGGCCCCGGCCGGGATTCTCTGCTACTGGAGCGCCGGCTGAATCAGCTCGCCGCGCCCCTGGGCGTCGACTTGCTCATAGACACCAAAGAAATTGGCATTGCCATCAACCCACAGGGTAAGGCGGTGGCGCTCCTCGGGGGTAAGGACCAGATCCCGGTGTTTCTCCCCCGCCAGAACCCTTGTGAACAGCGGTGAAGCCTTGGCACCAAACTGCCCGGCTATACTGCGCGATCCGCCGCCAGCGGCATAGGGATGGGTGTGAACCCCTTGTTTCCCGCCGCAATAGGTCACGAAGGGACGCAGCGACTTGAAAGCCAGGCTGTGACCCTGCTTGCCCTCTATGGTCCCGTCGAGAGGACAGGCCTTCTCCTTCACATGGCAGGCAACGCACTTCCGATCCAGCACGGGTTGCACCAGCCGTGGAAAACTCAGCGGCCAGGCCCCCTCCACCTCCGGGATGATCTTTGAGGGCGCACGCATCATGGCCGTGGGGGGGCGCGTCGCATTGGGCCTCTGCCGCTGCTTGGGCTCATGGCATCCCTGGCAGGAAAGAGCCTCGCCGGGGTGGACATAGGTCGCACTGCGCATTGACTGGACAGCCAACCCGTTCTCATCGAGCGCCTGAAAATAAAACGGAACGCCAACCGGTGCCTCAAAAAAAGCGCTTCCATCCTTTTCAACCGGCACAGTCCCCAGCACACCGCGACAGAGCGATTGCTCCGTCACGCCCACCATGGGAGTATCGGCGATCGGAGTTGTCTTTGGGAATATCTGAATGAGGCGCAGCGCGGTGATTTTCGCATCGCGGGGCCACTCGAAGTCACTGTCATAGACGTTCATCACCGAGATGGTTGCCCTGCGGCGCCCCTGCTCCTGGTCGGCCTTGGCCTGGGTCGTCAGGACCGGAATCGCCACGGGACGCGCCCTGGGCTGCAAGGGGATAGGATCATGGCAGAATCCCGTGTCACGATAGAGCAGTTCCCGGTTTCCGAAGGCATCGACGAGATACAGGCCGTGCTTCCCCCCCAGTGGATCATGGGAGCTCAGGTAGTAATATTCGTCGAGGGGCCAGGGCGTCCCGAATCCCCCATCATCACCTCGGCTCATGTCCTCGGGGAGCATCAGGGGTTTCTGCCCCCAATTACTTTTGGCCTCGACCTCCGGGAAGGAGAAGTCAGGCGTGATCCTCCTGACCTGGCTCATGGCATTGTCATCCTCAATCCGCTGGTCGATCAACACCAGTGACCCCACGGCATTGTCGTGGTGCGGCGTGGCGACCGCCAGGTACTTGTGAGAGCCGGGAATGGCCCGGGCCGACAGTTCCGCATCGGGTCTCCAGGACCGCTTCTCGGGGTAATTACCGTGATAACTCCTCGGGTCGCGCCCATCCGGGTACGTCAGCCAGATGTGATGGGCAATCACGGGATCCCGGTCGACATAATCCCAACGCGAGTAGACGATCATGCCGTTGTTGTCGACGCTCGGGTTCCATTCGTTGGTCTCGTGGTAGCTCAGCGGGATGATGTCGCTGCCATCGCGCATCATGCCGTGCAGGGTATAGGACTCAACCGGCCGGGGATGGCAGCGCCCGTACCCACCCCGCCGGTCCGACATAAACACCAATCGCCCGCTCGGCAGGAAGCATGGGTCAAAGTCATCCCAGATCCCGTCGGTCAGCTGGCGCAGATTGCTGCCATCGGTTCCGGCGGTAAAGATATGCCAGGAGGTCTCACGTGACAGTTTCTTGCGTGCCGCGGGATCCGGATTACAGGCCGACCAGGCAAAGGCCATTGTCCCGGCATCGTAATCAAGCTCAAGCGACAGGAAAGCCCCCCCTTCAAGAGTCTTCCCCGTGAGCGCCCCGGCTTCGACGCGCTTGCCCTCCAGCAGGTTGCGGACCCCGGGGGTCGCGGAAAACGGGCGTTCCAGCACATAGACTCCCCCACCCGGCCGCTGCGTCCGGCCCAGATACTGGTCGCAAATATGGCCTGCGCCGAGACTATGGGTACAGAAAAGAAGCTTATCGAAATTCAGGAGCGGGTTTTTGAAGGCGATCGTCCTGCGAAGGCTGCAGGCTTCACTATAGAGGCTCCATCTTTCGTCAGCCTGATCAACCCCGGTCCGGCCGGCCCTGGCAACAAGCCTGGCCAGGGCGGCAGCCTCGGCATCGAGCGCCGCCCTGCCTCGCGTGCGGAGATCCGCCAGGAGCGCCCCGGTTCGCCGCAGGACGACATCGAGTGGATCCCGGTCTTCCGGAAGAATCAGGGCATTGCGGTTGAACACCTGCGATTCGAGCGTCAACCAGCGTGTGCGATAGACCGGATCGGTCTTCCGCCACTTGGCAATTTCGGTGTCGATAATCACATAGTGCAGAAGGGATTCCGGGGCGGGCCCATCACCGGCAATCCGCTTCATGATCCCGAGAGCAACATCGCGCCGGGCCCGCTGATCCGGATTCAGCTTAAGCATCTCCGCGCGGTACTTTCCCCCGGGCGTGGTTTCGGCGAACGCCGGAACGGCAGTCATGACAAGCACCAGTAACAGGAAGACTTTCATGAGATTCATAGTTGAACTACTTCCCCGGCCCATTCGGGCTGCGGCGTCCCCCGCGTCCCACGGATCTGGACAAACCGGAAATTCGTCTGCTTCACCAGCGAGGCCAGCCGCTTCAGCGCCCCTTCATCCGGCAACGATTCAAAATGCCACACCAGATTGACTGTAGCACGCGCAGAGGCCCGGACCACAACGCGATCATAGAGGTATTTACTGAACCTTTCCAGGACACCTGCCGCTGCGTCCCGGTTGTCTACCGTGACCGCGCAACGGCCAAACCAGACCCCTTCAAAAAAGAACCCCGCATCCAGCGGTGTGGCGGTGCCGCCATAGCGCATCAGCGGCAGCCTCCAAAAAGGCAGCCTGGCAATCGGCAGTCGCGGCACTTCCCCCATGCGCCCGAACGGATTCCCCGGCCCAAAATAGACAAAGGTCTCTCCCCTCCGGATCAATCCGGCCAGATATCGCTCCACCGCCGCAGCATCCGCCCCATCAATGACAGCCGTGTGAACCTTGGGCGACAGATCATCAATCCACGGCCCCGTCAGCGGGAGGGGAAAATAGAACGCGGCGGTACGGTTGAAACGCCGGAGATAGTCCCAGATCACCAGCCCCCCGGACAGCCACAGGATGAGCCGGAGTACGACCCGATTGAAGCGATCCAGATTGTTTGCAGCGATCACATCAGACTCCGGTAGGGTTCGCGCCGTCCGGGCTTCCCGCTTCAGAACTCCCGCCGCCGGCCCGCCAGGGGATTCCTTTCTTGAAACATCCCGGGCCGGCTTTCCGGCCAGCCGGTAAGCCGGGGTATTGGTATTCGCCTCCAGGTTTACAAACGCCACCTCATTGGTGGTCAGACCGGCAAGATCGTTCTTTTCGCCTGCGGCATCCTCTGCAAACTGGACATCGGTGACCTTGTGTTCATCATTCCCGGCCTTGAGCATTTCAATGCGCTTGCGTTGCTGTTCACGCCGCCCCTCCTCGTATTCCCGGGTTCTGTCAACCTGGATCTCATCAATCCGCCCCGAATTGACAAGCCCGAGCACCCACCCGGCCACGGCCAGTCCAAAGGCCAGCAGGTAGAACCTGTTCCGGGGCTCCCGCCGTGCAAACATGACGAGCAGCACGACCGCCGACACCCAGGCCGCAATGGACAGGATGCCGACGATTTCAAAATAACGGTAGAGCGTGATCATCACTTGCGGTACTTCCTCGTGCTTTCGAGGTAATGGGTAAACGAATAATAGACAATATTGACGCCCAACTCCATGGCGCCGCTTGCTTTTTCAGGAGTCAGCCCCGACCGCCCCGTCTTCCATGCATCGTGAAGATCGCCCGGGTGATAGAAAACCACCCAGCGGTCCTTGTGCTTCACACCCAGGGCGCGCATGCCGCCGTGGTGCCACATCGGCGGGGCGCCATTGGCAAACGTGAACGGGGCCTGGAAAATAGGATCATCGTCAGCGATTTCGCGGAGGGGTTCCCCGGGCAGAAGCGCCTGGACAAATGCCCTGAACTGCCCGTCCCACTGGGGACTGGAACAATCGGCAAAAAGCATTCCGCCATCCAACAGGTATTCACGCATCACCTTGATGTCACTCGCCGGGATCGTGATTCTTCCGGATCCGGTCATGAACACAAATGGCGGGGCCATGCCCTTCCGGTAGTTAGCCAGCAGGCGGATCGGGTGACTCTCCCCCTTCTGCGCAACCTTGAAGCCCGTGAGGCGCCTGAATTCATCGAGGAAATTCCTGTCCGAGCGGCTGACCGCATCCATACCGTCATCCCATTGCTCCCCATCATAGTCCATGCGGATGAACCTCACCAGGGCGTTATCCATACCGTCCGGCCACCCCCCGGTCTTGCCTCCGCCGGTGCCCATCTTGCCGGTCCGGCTGGCCGCCATGACCCGGGACGGGTCCGCCACATAGGTCACCTGCGACTCCTTCTCGACCTCCCGGGAAACCTTCGACTCATCCAGGTCGGGGATATGGAACGAGATTGCCGCCTTGGAGTTGAGCAGGTACTTCTTCCGCTTCACTTTTTTGGCCTTCACAACCTTGACCATGGGGGCTGCAACGCTGGCCGTGCCGCTCCCCTTCTGGATCCGGTAATCCTGCACACACCCGCGCATGGACAAAAGCCACGGGATGACGATGATGACCATTACATGCGTGGCGACACTCATCCACATGCTCTTGCGATACGTCGGATCCCGGCCATGGGTGCGCAGGTCCTCGATCACGCGATCGCCATAAGCCGGCTCGTCCTCAGGCTCATAGCCGTAGAGCTCCATGATCGCGCGCCGGAAGGTGATGATGTACAACGCCGCCAGCGCCAGGAGCACCGCACCCACCGGCCAAACCAGATGCCAGCGCCAGAAAAAGACAGTCACGGGATCGGGTGTCACGCCATCCACCATGATCTTATCCTCGAGGGCGATCGTCGTGCACCGCCCCACGATGCTCAAGTACCCGACGAATAAAATGCACCAGGCCGCATAGCCCAGGCGGACCAGGCGTAACACCCAGGGCCTCCTGAGCAGGAGCCCGAGACAGCTACCGGCGAAGAAGAGCACCGTGCAGAGCATGCAGGCCCGGGCGAACTGCACCACACTCCCCTCGATTCCCGCGAGGATGAAGGGAATCCTGAAGGCCGGGTAATGCGTCAGCACGTCGGAATAGAGTGCCGGGATCAGGAAGGCATAATGGATCGACACCGCGGCAAGGATTCCGAGCGGAATGCTCAGAAGCAAGGGCCAGGTACTCTTTTTGGAGGCAACGCTCATATCCCGCAGATCAATCTATTTCCGGAAGAGGGGGGTATTAACGGATGTTTGTATCCTCGATCGAAATTCCGAGGTCACTGCTCGGACGCGGGATGTCGTTGCTGGCAGCCACCGCGGTAATGCGCTGGCCAACCGGCGTCCCCCTGGCTTCGTCGAGTTTCTGCTGGTCGGTGCCTGCGCCGTCCCCCCCCCCTCTGGAGTTCGCCGCAGCCGCCTGCGGGACCGCCGCGTTCGTCACCCCGGCCGCCACACCATTCGTCGGCACGACCACCGCAGGGGGCAGTGCGGGGGCCGGCTTGGCCGCCTTTCCGGCCTTTTCGGCGGCAAGCTTCTGCGACTCGGCCGCCTTCATGGACTCTGCCCGCTCCTTGCGTTCCTTCGCCCCGTTGGGATCAATCCAGGTATCGCGGATATAGCCGGTTGAAAGCAATCCGATCACCACGACATGGACGAGCACGGCCACACTGATCCAAAGGGCCATGCGGCTCCTGGAAAAAAGCGACAACAGCTTGTCGGGTGAATAAATGACCACGTCATCCTTGTTCTCTTGCATAATCCTGCCTCCGTTTGAACGCCTTCAGCTGCCGCATACCGCGGACGCTACTTTCCTTTTCCCAAATTATCCCCGACGGCCATGATAATGCCCCCCGCCTCGACGATGGCCGACAGCACGGGCTCGAACACTTCGCGGGAAACCCCTTCATCGCACTTGAACATCACCATGCGGGCTTCCTCCGTGGCCTTGTCCTGAAGGAGGGTCGCGAGGCCGCTCTGCACCGCCGCCGCATCATTCACCGGCTGCCCTTGAAGATAGATGTCGCCCTTGACGTCAATCATGACCAGCACCAGCGGTTCCTTCTGGCGCTCCAGTGCCTCCGCCTTGGGAAGGGTCACCTTGGCCGCGCTCTGCGAGACGAAATTGGAGCAGGCCATGTAGAAAATGATCAGCAGGATGGCGATATCCACAAGGTTTGCCGTGGGAATGAACGGCATTTTATGGCGCTTCAACGGCTTCATTTCGTGTCCTTCACATCCTCGCTCACGATGGCCACCACCCCGCTGCAGGACTGGATCACCGCCAGGGTCTGATAGTACGCCTGGTACTTCACGTTGCCGGTTGCCGCGACGATGACCACCTTGCCATCGCCCTCCTTGAGCTCCAGGTGACGCGCCTTCAGGGATGTCTTCAGGTCCTCCAGGGTCGTGACCTGGTCATTGAACCGGATATCCTCCCCCTGCAACGTCACCGTGGGGGTCTTCTCCTGTTCCGCCTGCTTGGCGCTGCTGCCGGAGGGCATATCCGTCACAAACCCCGTCACGCGGGTCAGCGTGGTGGTCATGATAAAGAAAATCAGGAGCAGGAACATCATATCCGCCAGCGAGGTGGTCGGAATGGCTTCCTGGTCGAGTTCTTTCTTTTTCGGCAACCGGTACAAGGAATCAGCTCCTGTTAGTGACGGGCCTTGCGCTCGGACCGGAGGCTGGTGGCTTCGACAAGCTCCGACGCCGCCTCGCCGATTTCCAGGGTCAGCTTCTCAATCCGGGTCATGAAGGCGTTGTAGGGAATGAGGGCGAAAAGGGCTATGATCAGGCCTGATGCCGTGGCCACCAGCGCCTCGGAGATACCCGCCCCCACGGCCCCTGCGTCAAGCGTGCCGCCACCCGAAAGCGACCCGAAGGACCGGATCATACCCGTCACGGTTCCCGTCATGCCGAACAGCGGGGCCACGTTGCTGATCGTTGAAAGCCAGTTCAAGCGGAGCTCCGCCGCATGGACAGCCTGCGGCGAGTAATCCTCCATCGCCTTGACCATCAGCGCCCTCTGCACCTCCAGGGAGGCGTTCACGGCAAGCGCCTTCTTGTAAGTCTGCAGGCCCACCAGCAGAACGGCCGAAGTGGGGCCCGGGGTGCTCCCGCACAGGGTGATGGCATCCTCCACCCGCCCTTCCTCCAGGAGTTCCAGGATCCGGGCCCGCAGCGCGCGGACATCAATCCGGCTGTTGAGGTAGAATGCACGCCCTCTCTCGATGAGCACCGAAAGCATGAGCACGCTGCACGCCATCAAGGGAATCATCATCATCCCGCCCTGAATAAGTTTCTCTAACATGGCTATCTCCTTCTGATCTCAACCCGCTTCCACAATCACGCTGCTGTCACAAATCTGCGCCAGAAACTGAAACCCCTCGGTCGGGTGCACCTTGACATGACTGACCCTGAACTTCCGGTTCGGGGCCAGGACCAGCTCGCCGGTCACATGGTTATACAGGCTTGCCCGGATATGCTCGTAGGCCACCTTCTGAACCAGCGGCCTCCGTCCCGCGGCGATCAGCACCAGGTCCGTCGCCGTGGCCACAGCCCACACCCGCGCCTTGCGGAACCACCCTCCGGCATCCACCCGGCTGCCGGTGTGCACGGCCATGATCACCTCATCGAGGCCGCACGCCGTTGCCAGCAGCTTTTTCTCGGGCTCAGTCATCAAGGACAGGGCCTCACGGGTCCCCGGCAGGCGCTCCTTCGCCACCGCGGGCAACTCGCCGGCCTGATGGCTGGCCCGCCGGACATCCACCCCCATCGTCCTCAGCTGTGCGGCAAGCGAGGCGTTCTCCTCGTCCAGCAGCGCGAGGCGAGCCTGTTGCTGCGCCACGACACCCCGGAGCGTCTCGGCCGTATCAGCAGCCCCGGACCTGGCCGATCCCTGTGAATCACTTGAGCTCATCGTTCTCCTTCACGCTTCGGACGGGCCTGTTGCTACCGGGTCCCCGTGTTGATCGTGTCCTTCGCCTCGATTCTCGACATGACTTCCTCGGTCAACCGGCCGCGGGCATACTTCGCCCAGGTGCTCTCGGGATAGTCCCAGGTGATGCGTTTGAACATCTTGTACGCACTCTGCGTTTCCTTAAGCTTCATGTATGTATCCCCGCACCAGTAGAGTGACTCCGCGATCAGCTCGGGCTCGGCCTTCTTGTCGTCGATGATCTTCGTGAACCCGGCAATCGCCCGCGGCAGGTCGTTGGCCCGGATATAACACTGGGCGGAAAGCACCGCGGTCTTGCCGGCAAGCTTGTGTTCCGGGAACCGCGTGACAAGTCGCCCGAATACCTGTGCCGCCGTCTTGAACAGATCATACGACTGCCGCGTCAGCTTTTCCTTCTCAACCAAATCCTTTTCCACGGCAATCTTATCCGCGAGGGTCTTGCCCTTGGCCAGGAAGTACTGTCCAATCCTCGCGATGGTCTCGGCAATCAGCTCATTGTCCGGATAACGGTAGGACAACTTGACATATTCCTCGCAAGCCTTGTCGATCTCGCCCAGTTTCTCGTACACCAGTCCCTTCTTGAACTGGGCCTTCGGGGAGTACGGGCTGTCGGGATAGTTGGCGACCACCTCGGTGAACCGTACAACCGCCTCGGCATAATGCCGCTTTTTTTCGTCCTCATTCAGGGCTTCATTACCGAACTCGAGCGAGAGTTCGGCAAGCAGGTAATCTGCATGCGCCCTGGCTTCCGTGTTCGGGAAATCATGAATCGCCTCGTTGAGCAGTTTGCGGCCATGCGCGATCTCCCGGCGGGCCAGCACATCCTGCCCCAGCTCCCGGTGCGTCTTGGCCATTTCGAAATAGGCCTCGGCCACCGTGAACTGCGTCTGGACCGCGATCTCGGGATCCTTGAAGCGCTTGGTGAAGGACGCCACGGAGCCGTCCGCCCCCTTGTGGACCTGGACAGACCGCACGAGCACCGCGCCACTGCCAGGCCGGGTGTAGGAGGCGGTCACAACTTCGCCGAGATTCACGGCGACCGACTGCGGCGTCTCATTTGACGCCTGGGCAACGCGCATCGACAACCGTGTGCTCCCCTTGAAAATCCCGGAGTGCTCGAACGATTCCGAGAGCGCCACCGTCCGCCTGGCCCCGCCGGCAGTCCGGATCTCGATACTGAGACTGTCCTTCGCGTCCGTGGTATCCATCATCGGGTCGATCACGCGGAAGTTGAGCGCGTCGCCAACGAACGCCGACTCAACAGGCTCCCGATACTTGCCATCCATGACATCAAAGAAGCTATCGGCATTGAGCGTGACCGAGGATACCAGCCAATGGACATTGCTGTCGGCCGCCTGATACGGGAATCCAAAGAAGACCTCGTCCCCCCCCTTCACCTTGAGGGCGGGCTTCTCATCCCTGCCTTCCGTCGCCTTATTGGTGACGGATCCCAGCCGGGTGGGAATGACAAAGGTGAAACGCCCGTCATCCAGCGCGGGCATCGCGACCGGATTGCCCCTAACCAGGATGTCACGATACCCGGGCGGAGGAGCGGGAACCGAGGCGTCACAGGTCGGCACCTGGAACATCAGGGTCCCGGGAATATTGGTCTCGAACGAGTCGGTCGCCGCTTCCCTCGATGCCATTGCCAGGCCTGACGAGGTCTGGACATACAGGGTCGCCTTGCTCACGGGAGACTGGGCAATGGTGGGATACGTCACTTCCACCACCAGCGGGATATTGATGATGCCGGGCACCTTGCGGACAGGCTCCGCCTTCTGCGGACGGCTCAAGGTCACCGTCATGGTTGACGGAATGACTTCATCCTTGGGGGATCCGGTCCTGGCGGGAATCGCGGCCAGCTCATTGGTCGTCATCGCCCTCGATTCAGCGGAATATACACGCAGCTCGGGCGTTGTCTCCACCACCTGCTCAACCGTATACGTCCGGTCCCAGCCTATGCCCGGATCGGTATTTTCCCTGTCCGTATAGGTCAGGATAAGGTCATCGCCCTTCTCCACCCTGACGTCCGAGGGCTTCGCGGATGAGCCAGACACGGGAAAGACCTTTCCGATGAAGACACCGGAATGCGATTCTGTTTCCAGGGCGTCCAGAGTCACCGGTTTCCCGCTCGAGGCCCTGACCGTGAATTTGACCCGGTCCGGCTTATCGGACACGTCTTCATCAGGGTCGTTAATGAAGACACTGATAACGTCATCGGGCTTGAATCGCCGGATGGGGATGTACGTCTCCGTCCGGGACACCCCGGACACCCGGGACTCGGTAAAACTGGCACTTAATGCTGCATTCCGGAACGTGGCCCGGAGCGTTGACTGACTGGACCGCCGGTCCTTGCTCAGCGCCTGCTCATCATCATAAGTGATCGAGATTGTATCACCCGGAACCAGTTCCAACTGCTGGTTGTTCCTCAGCTTGACAAGGTCGTCCTTAACCGGCAGTTTTTCCACGCCTTGTGAATCCTTAAGGACAATCTTCCGTATGGCGGGCGCGTCGGTTTCGAACTCAATCATCCAGAGGCGGATCGCCCGCGCCGACACATTGGTGAAGCCGACCGTGAAGACACCGTTCGAGTCGGCAGTCACGGGACTGGGAACAAATGAGACCGCAGCGCGGAGTGCGGGGTTGTTGGTCACGGAGAACATGCTTTCCGGACACTTCGCCATATATGGAGGCGTCGGGATATTCTGAAGGATTTCGAATTTCGGGCCCTCCTTGCGCTGCGCACAAATATAGACATCCAGCCGGTGCGCCCCCTTGACCAGGGAGCCCTTGAATTCAACAACTCCCTTGTCGATGTTTACAACGGCAGGGACTCCGTCCACCTCCATGAAGTACACGACGTTTGATGAGCTGCCTTGCGGCTCGACCTGGAAAACGTACCCCTCGCGGCGCTCCACCCAGAACGCGCTGGAAACATGGGCAATATACCAGCTGTCAGCGCCGTCCATTCGCAGGCCCACCTTGTCAGCCACCCCCCCGGCCGAGGCGTCCCACGAAAGGCCCGGGCGATCAAGGGAGACGATGGACTTTTCCGCCCCTTTCACGGCATAACCAAAGTCCAGATAGGACTTGATCTGTTCGCAGGATGTCAGGGGCGAACTCTGCCCGGCAAGCCTGACGACCTCAGCCTGGGGGCTTCCATCCCATGCCCCGACCCCGACCGGCCACGACCCGACGGTCGTATAATCCCTGCCATTGGGAGAGGTTTGGATGAGCATTTTCCCGCAGCGCCGCCCGGGAACGTCCGCCATGATCGTCATCTGGCCAAGTGAAATTTTCTCGTTGAGGTCCACCGTAAACCACTTGGGCCGCACCGTATCCGGCCGGGCCGTCCATCCCTTGTAGTCGCCGCCCGATATGGCCATATTCGGCAGGCAGCCCTCATCGCTATCCGAGGCAAAGGCGGTGGCGGGCGCCGAGCGTGTGGGAACCTCGCCCTCGAAGACCCCGCTGTAGGGCTGTGTCTCCACGAGGTCAAAGCGCTCAATCACATCTCCGCTGGTGCTGCTGACCCTGATCTTCGCCACATCCCGGTTCGAACTGATGTTCATGTCGAGATCCGTCAGGCGGACCTGGATGGAGTTCCCCGGCTTGATTTCGTTCTCGGCCCGAACCGTGCTCAAGGCAACCGCGGTCGATGGCTGGGTGCCGGCGGCCTCCTGGCTGGCGCGGATCAGGGTCTCGATCTCCCGGCGTTCCCGCTCCTCCTGGGTCAGGATGCGACCGGAGGACGCGGACAACTGCGCATCGGAAATCACGCGGATCCCCTCGGCCGTCGCCCCGCTGATCGCGTTGGCCTGCTTGAACTTCTCCGAGAAATCATACCGGATCTCGTCGTCGCCAAAGACCTGAAGCACCCGGTCCCCCTGCTGAACGGCCCCAAGGGCGGTGGGAACCGAGGCTTCAAACTTCGTCCGGGAATCGCCGAACGGGGTAAGGGAGACGGTCTCTTCGTCGCCATGCGTCGTCCAGATCCTGACCTCGATACTCGACGCCTTGCCGACAACGGCCAGGTTCCTGTCATTCAACTCGATCTTGAGGGGCCTGCCCGGAACCAGGGTCTTCTGCTCGGACGAAATGCCAACCTTGACACTGGTGGCCTCCACGAGCTTCTTCATCTTCAGGTATAGTTTGCCCTCGAGAATGCGGGCATTGACATGGGCTGGATCAACATTGAAGGCCTTGTCCAGGAAATCCCTGGTTTCAGGATACTGTTCCTGGTCGAACCGGATGAGGGCCAGCTGGTAGAAGCACTCCCCCTTCATGAACTTGTCGCCCTTCAATGCCAGCTTTTCAAGCTGCTCGATGGCGCGGTCGTAACTGCGCGTCAGACGGTCGACTTCCGCCACTCGCAACGCCGCCACCTGCTTGTGGAGCGTTCCGTCAAACTCCTTGGCCAGGGCAATCCGCTCAAACTGCGCCCTTGCCCGCGGGTATTCCTTCTGGGCAAACGCAATGTCCGCATAGGACACCAGAAGGTGGGCCTTGACCTCGGGATCAACGCCCTGGGCAAGGGAATCCACCCATGAAATCACCTTCTGGGCCGTGGCATCAGCCGTGGCAAACTCGCCGGCATCGGTGTACTTCCCGATGACCCATATAACAAACCCCAGATCCAGATCCTTCACGCTCGCGAGCAGAAGCTCTGACCGGTCGTCGTAGTGCGCCCAGGCGGCCTCAAGGCTTCCTGCCTGAAACTCGGCCTGCGCCTGAAAGAGGGGGTAGCGCGGATCGTTTTTCTCCACCAGGATCATCGCCCCCAAACTTGAGAGCGCCTTGGCGCGAATCGCCGCCAGCGTATTCTTGCCCTCACCGGGAAGGTCAAAGCCGGGCATCTGCATCATCATGCTGATCAATGCCGCGCCGGCATCGGGAGCGCCGGCCTCGGCGATCGTTGTGGCGGCCTTCTGCAGGGCGGCATAGCCCCCGCCGGAACGGGTATCCCGGGTTACACGCATGAGTTCAGGCGCAAGCCGGAGCAGGTCGGCGTAGCGCTTCTGCGCCACAAGCCCATCGGTCACGAGCGTGACCAGGCTTTCG
Organism: uncultured Verrucomicrobiota bacterium; assembly: GCA_964568965.1. Lineage (GTDB taxonomy): Bacteria > Verrucomicrobiota > Kiritimatiellia > CAIKKV01 > CAITUY01 > JAABPW01. The sequence continues at coordinate 14,195 of CAZMSS010000011.1, forward strand.
TACCCCTCACCGCCGGACCAGCGCAAGGGCGAGGCCGTCGTAAGGACCTTGACAAAGACCTCCAGTTCCGCGGGCGTAAAGGCGCCTGCAAGTCCCAGTTTGGCGATCCCGCCAAGATGCGGCGGATCCAGCTTGGCCGGGGTGGTGGCCAGGCGATCCAGGGAGCGACCCAGTGTCTCAAAGTAAGTCTTCCGGCCCGCGGGAGTGGTGACATCGCCCACGGTCCACAGGATGTGGCGGCCCAGGGATTCCCCATCCCACCGGGTGGTGCCGTAATAGCCGGCCAGTTGCACCAGCATGGCATTGCACACGGCCTCATCCGCGCCCAAGGCGCGCTGCATGAGTTCCGCATAGGTGGCACGATCATACACAGGCAGTCCCGGCGTATATCCCAGGGGAAGGGTCGGCTGCGCCTGCAGGTGTTTCGCCGTGGCGTTCACAAGCTTCTTCTTCTCATCCCTGCTGATCCGCCAGTACCCCGTATCCACCCCCCTGGTCGCGATTGCCGCCACAAACATGTCGTCGAAATAGCTCTCTGGCGGATATTTCGCCTGCAGGCTGTTGAATTCCATGCGGATCATTGCGGCATACTGCTGGGCTGAGAACGCATTGGGACGCCATCCGGTATTCGCCGGCTGATCAAGCGCAATGAGTTTTTCAATTACCGCGGCGCCTGATTCCTGATCACGCCAGTTACCTCCAGAACGCGCGGCGCGGAACCATTCCAGGTATTGCGGAATATAATCATTCCGGGCAAGACGCCTCACCACTTCATCCCCGAAAATCGCACTCAACTTCAGGGACTTGTCCTTTGCATTTGCAGGATACCCCCCCAGTTCCCACCGTTTCCCGTTGCCGGCAATGGTGTTCACAACCAGTCCCAGGTCAGCCAGCCGCCCGCTCGAGGCCAGCTGGTCGGCCAGGACTTCGCGCTGGAAATCAAAGAGGTCGAAGTCCTTGCCCGTCTGCTCCACCAGGTATTGCAGGATGACTCTGCCAAACGGCGTTCTTTTTGCAGCATAATCCTTTACCAGCGGGTAAACGGCACGAGCGGCGGCCAGATAGGCCTCGCCGTTCTTCTGGTTGACCGCCAGGACCGCGCGGGCCAGATTCTGGCAAAGCACATCCGGGCCCTTGGCCGGCTCGCCTGGCGAGGCCATCAACTGGGTGAAGGCGTCCTCTATGGGTTGAATCTGGCTTTCCCGGGCTTTCAGGGCCGCCAGGCTGTCCGCCTCGGTCTTGGGATTCCGGATCGCCCGCGCGAGATCATTGCGGATTTCCTTTGCCCAGCCCTTGAACTCATTATAGGCGGGGCCATAGACAAGCTTCCGCTGTGCCTCCGTAAAGGGCACCCAGTCGAGCAGGTGGAGCTGTTGCGCCACAGCCTCCTTGTCGCCGTCCTTCGCGAGCGGGTTCGCGAACGCCGACTGGGCGTGCACCCGCGCGGCGTCAGGAACAAGGAGGGCCAGGGGGGTCTTGCAGACGAGCTCGGCGCCGACCCATTGCAGGCTCTTCTCCCGGTATTGGGGAGCCAGCGGCTTGTCGGCCGGCCGGGGCAAGGAGAGGGACCATGATGCCACCTCGCTGTAGGTCCTGAACACATCGACTGGTGGCTGGTACCAGCTCTCCTGGAGAAATAACCGACGGGCGCAGGCAGGCAGGTCGTCGCCCGCGCCGAGGGAGATCATCAGGGACGCGCTGGGATTGGCAATGCCTCCCAGAGCCTGAGCCATCACCTTGTAATCCGCGGCATTGGTGCTGAAGTATGACAAGGGAAGCGAGGCGGCGCCCTCAGACCCCTTGAACGCGACCGGATACTTCACGGCCAGTTGGCACCAGTCTTCTGCCGTTGCGCAACGCGCCTTGAAATTCCCATTCTCCCAGTCGAGAAACTTGATGCGGTTCGGATCATCCAGCCTGGCCATGGCGTAGGGGAGGAACACCTTCTTGGCCACCAGGCCCGACATCCTGTAGGGGTCCTCCCAGTGATAGGGACCGATAACCGTGTAGATGAAGCGAAGGGTCTCGTCGGTCGGGCTTGCCTCGACATACATCCGCGCCGCGGCAAAAAGGGATTCAAACTCCTTGTCCATGCCCTCCACGTCCTTCCCTGCCGCGGCTGCCTTGAAGGCCATATTCGCGGCCAGGAACGAAAGCTTCCGGGATCGCGCCGGGTCGCGGACCAGAGGGGCAAGCTTCCTCAGGGAGGGAAGCGCTTCATACTGGCCGGGCACGGCCTGCTGGCTTGACGATATCAGCCAGTCGAGATGCTGCCAGAAATACAGCTGCTCGAAAGCCAGGGGCCCCTGGTCGGCCAGCACGATGCCGAGCCACTTTGCCAGGGGAACATAGGCCCCCTTGCCCCCCGCGGTGTCCACAAACCAGGTATCATAGCGCTTCGCCGCCACCGAGCCGCGGAAGCGGCCATCCGTGTCGCCCATGAACTGGAAAAGCTCATCGCCGGCATTCATGGTATCGAGAAGAAGGTGATACAGGCGGGCGGCGACGTCGGATGACTCCGCAGTGCCCGGGGCCGTGCGGAGATACTGCTTGTAGCGGACCACCGCGGCCCGGTAATCACCGGTCAATTCCGCGTTTTCAGCGCCCAGCAACAGCATCCGCGGATCCAGATCCTGATGCTTGGAAAAATAGGCGCGAACCGCCACGGAAACCGCATTGGGGCGTCCGGCGTCATGCCCGAGCTTCACCAGCTCAACCAGCTCGCTGACCGCCATCCCGTCCGGATTCTTGCCTGCCTTCCCGATCAGGGCATCCAGGGCGGAGTTGTCCGGCCCTGCCGCAAAGGCACGGACCCCGGCCGCTGCCACAAGCAGAACAATCGCGGGAAACTGTTTATTTCTTTTCATCTTTAGCATCCACCTTTCCACCGTCAACACTGAGCTGGGCCTCGATCTTCGGCATCATTTTTTTCGCATTAGCCGCATGTGGGCTGTTCGGGTACTGGAACAGAAGCTGGGAACACCGCTCCTTCGCCTTCTGATAGTCGCCGGCCGAAAAGGCCACCAGGACTGACTTGAGCAGCATGCTGTCGAGAAACTTCGCATCCGGATAATCCTGGAACACCTGCTCAAGCAGGCTCCCCGCCTGCATGTAGTCCTTGGTCGAAACATAGTAGTCCACGACCTTGCTCAACGACAGGCCGGCATACTCACTGTCCGGGAACTGCTCGGCGCATTTCTTGTAATTGGCGATGGCGGCCCCGGCACTCCCCCCGCTTGTGATTTCGGATATCTCCGCAATGCGGAAGGCCGCCTCGGCCTTGGCATCCGACTTGGGCAGCCCGAGGATCTGGCTGAAAATACGGGCCGCCTCCGGGTACTGCTTGTTCTCGAACCGGGCCCGGGCGATCCCCATCAGCGCCTGATCCACGACCGGGGAATCCGGATACAGCGCGTTGAACGCCGCACATGTCCCGATGGCCTCGTCGATCTCATCGGCGGCCATGTGCAGTTCCCACTTGACCTTGAACGCATCCTGCCGCATCGCCGCGGGGATCGGCGTGCGCGTCCGGATCACCTCATTGACACGCTGTATGCCCTCGACCGACTTTTCCCTGGCGCCCTTGGCCAGACCCATGCCCTGGAAAATCCTCGCCAACTCCAGGTAGGCTGTTGCCTCCACGATATACTTCCGGGCCTTGAGCACCGGGTCGGCAACAACGTCCTGGCTGATCCGGGGCGCATTGTCGATTTCCCCGACCACGGGAAGAACCGCCTCGATAACGCGGTTGCTCTCGCCGAGAAGATGCACCTCATCGGTATACTGGACGACAATCTCGTCCCCAACGGCACACCGCACGGACGGGATCGAGGTGGAGGCCGGCTTCTCGGACTTCTGCGGCACGACGATGAACTTTCCCGTAAAGCGGCCGCCATGCACCGGCGGCTCGCCCTGTTCATCGACTTTCAAGAAGATCTCGTCGCGGATCTTGAACTTGGCTTGTTCGCCCTGCATCAGTTTTTCGACATCAACTGCCTTTGAGGCCTCCAGGGCCTCGGGCTCCTCCTCCTTGTATCGCGAAAAGACCTTCACCTGGGTGGAATCACGGTCATCCGTACGGTCCATATCCAGGTCCGACAACACCACGGAAACAGGCTGTTCAAGATAAGCCGCGCTGGCCCGTGTCTCGTTGTCACCCAGGGTGAACATCAGCGAGGCCGTCGACACGATCCTGATGGAAAACCTTTTCGGGACGCTGTTGGACCCGCTCAGGGTATTCAGATCAACGTATTCAACGGTGACGGCATCCCCGCCGACGATCTGGATGATCCCGTCGTTGAGCCGGGGAAGGCCGACCTCCGTGGGAAGCGACCCGATGAAGACATCGGATTGCCCGGAAACGGGAATGCATTCGGCCGACTCCTTGTCGCCCCGGGCCGTGGTGACAGTCACAAAGGTCTTCTGGCCGATATTCCGGAGAATCGGCAGGTCGGCATCCTTGATCTTGAAGTAGACGCGTTGTCCCGCCTCGGCCAGGGTGGCATTGGGAGTGTCGGTATCAACAAACATCCCGACCATGTTAAGCGCCTCAATCGCCTTGCTCCAGTTCTGCTGGGCGAAGTGGCACATGCCAATGTAATAATAGGCCTGGTTCGCCCAGATCGTATTGGGATAGTTGGTGGTGATCTTGCGGAGGATCGGGAACACCGTGCCATACTGCCTCATCTGGAAATACGTGACGCCGAGCAGGTACTGGCCTTCCAGGTAAAGCTCGCGGTCGGCCGGACTCAACTCCTTCTCGCGCAGACCGAAATCCCTCAGCATATTGAGGTTGGCAATGGCCTTGGTCTGCTCATGGCTGTCCAGGTAGTACTTCCCCAGCAGCAGGGCCGCGGCGTACTTCGCATGGCTGGCGGGATACTGGTCCAGGATGGACTCCAGCAACTTGATTCCGCGCTCCGTCTCCCTGGCCTCGATCAGCTCTTTCGCCTTGTCAAAGAGGCGATTGGCTTCAAGTCCTTCCGTCTGCCCCGGCACGCCATCCCCGCGCTCCCGGACTTCCCTCGCGGCAAACCCCGCCTGCAGGCAGGCCCCGAGCAATATGGCCGCGGACAGACCTGCAATCATTGTTTTCCTGATCATCATATCGATTCTCCCTTCACCCATCATTCGGCATCCACGGCGCCACCGATCTTGACTCCCAGCCGCTGCAACTCCTGGTGGGCCGCACTCGACTCCCCGCTCTTCGGATATTTCTTCATCACGGCCCGCAGTGCGGCGACATACATTTTTTCATCCTTGGCCGCGCGCCATACCTGCGCCTTGCGCATGGCGATCCCGGGCGCAAGGTCCGGAAAAAAGCTTTCCATCTCATCGAGCTGGGCCAGGGCTTCACTTCTCTTGCCGGAAGCGAGCAAGCACCCAACGATGTGGAACAGGCTTTGAGGCGGCTCATCGACAGCCCGGTACGCCAGGATCGCCTCGTCGTATTTCCTGAGTCCCTCGAGCATCCCCGCCTTGATCCAATAGG
>CAZMSS010000011.1:19785-29636 GCA_964568965.1 uncultured Verrucomicrobiota bacterium
ATCGCCTCGTCGTATTTCCTGAGTCCCTCGAGCATCCCCGCCTTGATCCAATAGGTCCGGAAAAAAGCTTTCCATCTCATCGAGCTGGGCCAGGGCTTCACTTCTCTTGCCGGAAGCGAGCAAGCACCCAACGATGTGGAACAGGCTTTGAGGCGGCTCATCGACAGCCCGGTACGCCAGGATCGCCTCGTCGTATTTCCTGAGTCCCTCGAGCATCCCCGCCTTGATCCAATAGGCTTGCTTGGAATATTTGCCGATTTTGGCAACGACATCCGCCTGGGGCAGCCCCTTCTCCACGTTTCCGGTCTTCTTATAGATCGTGAGGAGCTCCATCTGGGCAAGCTCCCGGTCGGCAAGCTGGGCGCAGCACTCGACGGCCCGCGCGGCATCGAATCGCACCAGCCAGTTGATGAGTTCGCACTTCTCGGGATCCTGCATCTTGCTGAACGGGAGCTTGCGGAAGGTGTTCATGGCCAGCTCGGGGTCGCGCAGCGTGCCGTACGCCATATACATGAGAGCCTTCACCTGTGCGACGCTCATCCTGGCGAAATCCAGCCGGGCGTAGTACTCCGACACTTTCTTCCTGTTCCCCGCATAAAGCGCCATCCATTCCATCACGCGGTCGTAATCGCCCTCCGTGTGGTTCTTCAGGTACGCCCGGTCAACCCGCTCGGCCCACTTCCCGGCATCCCCGTCGACCGCCAAAAAGAGGTTCGCGACATCCAGGAGAAAGCCGTCATGACTCAGCTTGCCGTCCAGCGTGGCGGCCCAGTAGCTGAAATAGGATTTCGCCGCATCCTTCTCCTTGTCGTCAAACCTGCCGCTGGCCTTGACCGCCGCGCAGACACGGTTCCAGTAGTTGGTGTCATCAGGCTGCCGGGGATCGCGCTCGAAGGTGCGGACCTTTTCGTAGAGCTGGCGGAGGCCGGCCTCATTGGGCTTCGTGCGGACGTAGTAATACTTTGCCTTGTCGATCGCCGAGTTCGCTTCGTCACTGTTGGAGTTTCTGAAATCGACCGCAACCTGGGTATAGTAGGCGGTCGCCTCGTCGGCCTTCCCCAGCTTCACCAGGTTGTCCGCCAGCCGGTTGATGGCCGTGGCGGCCAGGTAATGCCGGCGGTAGTCCTTGTCGGAAGCCATCTCGGCCCACGCCTTCAGGGCCGCCTTGATGTCGCCATTCAGGGAGTGACACTCGCCGGTATAATAAAGCGCGGCGGCAGCGTAGTGGATCGCGTTGGGAAAGTAGTCGAGGATTTCCTGGTATGCCTTGATGGCTTCGAACCGCTTGTTGTCCTGCTGGAGGCAGCGCGCCTTGCGGTAAATGGCGTAGGGCGTGGCCTTGGATTTCGGGAACTGGAGGACAAAGGCATCATACTCAGCCGCGGCCTGCCTGTACTCCCTCCTGGCGAACACCGCATCAGCCTTGGCCAGGGAATGACTTTCGAACGTTTCCAGCCGCTTGTAGTCGTCGGCATCGATGATGAGTTCCTGGCCGCTTGCGTCGCCGGGAATGCTATTAAAAAATGAAAAAACCGTGATCCACAATGCCGCCGCATTGCACTGCCAGAATTTCATAAATCGTCTCCGTCCTGCCGCTTTCACTCCCTGCACACCCCGCGCGCCTTCCCGAGACATTCCCCGCCCATTCCTCACCGACTTTGCATCGATGGATCCTGCTGCAAAAGGTGAAAATAGTTTCATTTTCGCCCCCGTTTAGCAAGCCTAGACTGGATTACCCGGACTTCACGGGTTGCAATCCCCGCCCCGCTTATGGTAACTCATGAGGCCTGCAGCGCAGGCCTGTCCGGCTGCGGCAGGGCTCAACATGGAAAGGATCGACGATGAAGACCACGGTGCTCAACGATGAACAAATCCGCAAGATTCACGAGGCCTCGCTCCGCATTCTATGGGATACGGGCGTCACGGTGCCGCATCCCGACATGCTCACCCGCTTCGCCGATGCCGGCGCCAAGGTGGATTTTCCCGCCCAGCGCGTGCGGATCCCGGCGGACCTCGTCGACCGCCTGCTGAAGCTGGCCGGAAAGACGTTCACGCTCTACGGCCGCGACATGACCCGGACCGCCCGCTTCGGGCAGGGCACCCGGAACTACAACGGCACCGCCGGTGAAGCGATGGTGACCGACACCATCGGGGCTGAACGCCGGTACGCCACCCTGGAGGATGTCGCCGTGGCCGCGCGTCTGGGTGATGCGCTGGACGGGATCACGATCCCCGGCGCGATGGCTGATCCCCACCAGATTCCCGTCTCGAGACGGTGCGTCGAGGTCTTCGCCACGATGCTGCACAACACCACCAAGCCGGTAACCTTCTGGTACTACAACCGGGCAACGGCGCGGTTCATCAATGAGATCATGATTGCCGTGCGGGGCGACGAGAAACGCGCCTCTGAATTCCCCCTCTGCTACCCCTTCCTGGAGCCGATCAGCCCGCTGCGGTTCCCCTTCGAGGGCATCGACCTGCTCTATGAAACCGCCCGCCTGAACCTCCCGGTCCCCATCGGGCCAATGGCCCAGATGGGAATGTCCGCCCCGGCCACTGTCGCGGGAACCCTCGCCCAGGAGAACGCCGAGATCCTCGCAGGCCTGTGCGTCACACAACTGGTCAGGCCCGGCATGCCGGTCTGCTACGGCGGCATCTGCCACGCCTTCGATATGCGGACAACTCAGCTGATCTTCTCGGGCCCGGAGCAGGCGATCTTCGGGGTGGCGATGACGCAAATGGGCAAGTACTACGGCTTGCCCGTCTACATCAATGTCGGCCTCACGGATGCCAAAACCCCGGATGCACAGGCCGGTCTGGAGTCGGGAATCACCCTCGCCCTGGGAGCCGCCGCCGGCGCCGACATTTTCGGGCACATGGGAATCTGCGGCGTCGACCAGGCCACCTCACTGGATATCCTGGTGATGCAGAACGAGGTCATCAGGTACGTCGAGAGCGTCATGCGCAATATTGATTTCAGCGATGACGCCTTCGGACTGGACGAGATCGCCGACGCCGGCCCCGGCGGCCAGTTCATCGACCGCGAGCATACTGTCGCCCATTTCCGCAAGGAGCTGTGGACCCCCCGCCTGCTGGACCGTGAATACTACGAGAGCTGGCGAACCAGCGGGGCCAGCGACATGGCGGAACGGTGCCGTATCAGCAAGGAAGAACTGCTTGCCACGCATACGCCGGCTCCGATCGAGCCGGCTTTGTCCCGGGCGATCATGGACATCGTCGCGGCGGCAAAACGCGAAACAGGCGGCTGATTACCTCGCCCCGGGGCCGGTCATGTGGCGTCGCTGACCATCACCTCGGAGACGAGTGCCAGGATAAGCCAGGCGGCATGTGGCAGCCACTGCTCTGACCAGCGCCATTCCCCCGGCTTATAGGCGATATCCTGCTCGTCCTCCTCGCCCGAAGTAAACCCGTTGCAGATGCCGCCGGGGGGATTGGGGGCGCCCCCCTCGTAAGAATCGGGATTATTGCGCCCCTTCCCCTGCATCATGCACATATCGAGGGGATTCAGACCCAGTATCCAGTTGACTTGATTAACGGCATAAGCCCGGAGTTCCACGGCAAAACCGGGGGGAGCGAGCAGACTTGCCTGCAGCGCGGCCGCCGCCAGGGAGCCCAGCCGGGCATTCTCCCCCTGCCACCAGTATCCCGTCTCGTTATTGTGGGGCATAAAAAAGGCGCACCGCTTGCCGCCGCCGGCATCCTTCACGTATTGCCGAGCGTAGCCGAAGGGATTGACCACCTCGTCCGTTATCTTCAACTCAAAGCGCATGGAGTCCATCACGGCCTTCTCCACAGGGGCCTTCCGGCCTGGATCATCCTCGATTTGCAGGTAGCGCATCAGGGCGACCACGGGAAGACCGGCATCGCAGGCATGGAAGAACGGCCGCGTGCCATCCTCATCAGCCCGCCACCATCCCGCCTGAAGGTTATCCTTGGAGAGGCGATTGACCAGCGATTCCGCACGCCCGCGGGCGGCCTCAAGGTATCGGGCCTGCTTCGTTGCGTTATAAAGCTCCGTGGCGGCGAGCAGCACGCAATAATCGTCCAGGATATTCTCGCGATGGTCGTCGGCATACTCCAGGTTATGGGCCAGCAGGTGCTGGAACCCCTTCTCCGCCGCCGCCCGGTAAACTTCGGGCGTATAGTCGCCGTTCACGTTGATCGTGCTCATGCGGGCGAGCGCCGCGATGGCGAGGCCCCCGCCCTCGCGGAATGCCGCCTTGGTCTCACCATGCTTAACATGGGCCAGCCCCTTGTACCCGCAGACATCCCGCTTGGCGGGATCGTGCGTACAGGCGTCATGCACCGAGGCATGGAAATACCCGCTCTGGTCCTGCATGCGGACCAGGAAATCGGCGCCATACAAGGCCTCCTCCCTGAAGATCGGAACCAGGGACCGCAACTTCGCGACCTTGTGCCCCTTCAGCCGCTGCACGACTTCCAGAAACGCCCATACGGCCAGGGGCGTCTGCTGGGGGTTCATGTAATTCGCCTCACTGAGATGGCTCAGGTATTTCGACACATCCCCGGAGGCATCGTACCAGCCGCCATGGACATCCACCCGCGGACGGTCTGGCTCACCGAAAATGACAAGGGACCGGTCGGCCTTGTCATAAGCGCCCGAGCAGCGCTGAATCCTGAAGAAATAGATCAGGTCGGCAAGACAGCTCTCCGGCAGCAGGCGCTCGCGAATGGTAAAGGGAGCCGAACACACATCCCCCACCTGAATGCAGTATGTGCCGGGCGCGTTGAGGGCCGTAAAATCGCCCTGCTGGAAAAAACGACCCTTCCAGCCCGCAACCTGCCCGCACTTCAGAAGCGGACCTTCCCAGGCCACCCGCCCCCCGCCGTCAAGAACCCGGAAATCCGGGAAGGCGATGTCCGCAGCGCCCTGCACCACGAACCGCTTGCTGCCACGGACATCGTATCCAACATGATTAAGGACAATCTGGAAAGGCATGCCTGATGGTGTTTTCATCTCCGCGAAGTCTCCTGATGGATCAACCCTGTTTACGCCAATTCAACTTTTGTTGTCAAGACGATGCCGGCGCCACCGCCAGCCATAAGCTCGATATTGCCCGGCTCAAGCACAAACTTCATCTCCGGATTCCAGACGCCCAGGGCGTCACGGTCCAGGCTGAACCGCACGGTTTGTGTTTCGCCAGGCTCCAGCTCGATTTTCCGGAACGCCTTGAGCTCCCGGATGCGGCTCGTCACGCTCGCCTCGAGGTCCCGGATGTACAGCTGGACGGTTTCCGTGCCTGTGCGGTCCCCGGTGTTGGTCACATCCACCAGCGCCTCCACCGTCCCCCCGCACTCCAGCTCCGCAACGCTCCAGGGGGCCCCGGCGCGAAGCTCCGACAACGCGAAGGTCGTATAGCTCAGCCCATACCCGAACGGATAGAGGGGATTACAGGTCCGGTCGCGGTAGGCGCTGTTCCCCGGCCGCTTGTGATTGTAGTAAACCGGCAACTGCCCGCTGGCAGCGGGAATGGAAACCGACAGCCGGCCACCGGGGTTGATGTCTCCGAAGAGAGCCTCCGCGACAGCCGTGCCGCCTTCCTGCCCGGGATACCAGGCGCAGAGGATCGCTGGACAATGCTCAGCAGCCCACTGGATGCTGTGCGGACGCCCCTGCACAAGCACCACCACGGTGGGCACGCCTGTGGCCACAATCGCCTTGATCAGGTCCTCCTGCACGCCGCCCAGGTTCAGATCGCAGACATCCATCCCCTCGCCGCAATCCATGTCCGTCGGGCAGTTCCCGGCAATCGCCGCTCCATGGTCATCGAACGTGACATCAAAATCCCGCGCGCTGGATCCCCCGACAACGACGATGGCCAGGCCGGCGCTTCTGGCCGCGGCGACTGCCGCGTCAATACCGTCCCGCTCCATGCCGCGAATGCTGCAGCCCCGCGCATACACAACCTCGGTCGCCGGCGACACCTTCGCCCGGATTCCTGCAAGAAGGGTCACACCGGTCCCCGGTTCCTGGGGGGCGGTGTAGTCGCCCAGCTGATTGTAGAGGGAATCCGCGTTCGGCCCGATCACGGCGATCCGCGGCACGTCCTTGCGCAAGGGCAGAAGACTGCCTTCATTGCGCAGGAGCACAAGCGTCTCACGGGCCAGCCTGAGGTTGATGTCACGGGCCCGCGCCGTGCCGGTAACCTTGGCGGCCAGTCCTTCATCCGTGTAAGGGTGTTCAAACAGTCCCAGCAGGAACTTCAGGCGTAGCACCCGCGCCACCGCACGATCAACCAAAGATTCAGGACAGTGCCCCCGGGTTACCGACGATTCCAGGGTTGTGAAGGACAAGTCCCACAGGCTCAGGTCAACGCCGGAGGTCAGCCCAAGGACTCCCGCGGACTCATAGTTCCCAGTCTGGTCGGCCAGCATGTCCACCGCGCTGCCGTCACCCATGACAATCCCCTCGAACCCCCATTCGCCGCGGAGAAGGCCGGTGAGTAGCCGTGAGCTACCGCAGCAGCGGACGCCATCGATATCATTGTAGGCGGCCATAAAAGCCTGGGCGCCCGCACGCACGCCGGCCAGGCAGGCTGGAAGATGGATTTCCCGGAGCTCGCGCTCGCCAATGATTACCGCCGCGGAATTGTATCCGCCTTCGCGGCCGCCCTGGGCGCAGAAATGCTTGAGCACCGCAGCAAGCTTGTCAGGTCGCTTCAGGTCCTCCAGCGACGAACCCTGCAGGCCGCGCGTCGCCGCCGCCACGAGGTGTGAGGCCAGGCAGGGGTCCTCGCTGTAGCATTCCTCGGCGCGACCCCAGCGGGGATCCCGCATCATGTCGAGGCACGACATCAAGCCCAGGGTCGCCCCGCGCGCCCGAATGGAAGCCGCCACCATCGCCGTCGCCTCTTCCAGCAAGGCGGGATTCCAGGAGCAACCGACCCCGATATTGGTCGGCAGCAACGGCCCGCCAAGCGCCTGGTGACCGTGAGGACATTCTTCGGAAAGCAGGACGGGGATTCCCAGCCGGGTGTTTTCGATCACGTAACGCTGAATGGCATTAGCCACCCGGGCGCTGCGTTCGGGTGCAATGCCCCGCTCCCATGTCATGCCAGACCATGGATCAGCCCGGAACAAGCCGTACAAGGCGCCCAACCCCTGCCTTGCATCAACCTCCCGGCGGAAGTCATCGGTAAGCTCGAACTCCTGTCCCATGCGACGGAAGATTTTCCAGCCGAACAGCCGCTGGTTGAGCTGTCCGACTTTCTCCTTCAGCGTCATCCGGGCCAGCAAGTCGGCAACACGCCGCTCGACCGGCATAGAAGGGTCACGATATGTGACTGCACTCATGGCGTTGCCAACGACTAAGGACCCGGATAACCTCAGCCCCCTGTCGCGGGCTTCAGCTCGAAACGATGCGCTTTGGGTTGGCAGGCAGCGGTGATCTCCACTTCCATGTCATCAATCTGCTTCTGAATGCCGGGCCGCTCCGCTTTCCGCCAGGGACGCAGCTTGGCTTCCCACAGGTTCTGGACAATCAGGTTCTTCTTGAAGATAAGCGCCAGAACATCCTGGGCCTGCCGGGTAATGGGACCGGCCAGGGTCGTCAGGTTCCGCCCCCGGGCCAATTCGTCCCGGGTGGCCGTCGTCACCCATTCGCCGTCGATAAAGAGGTCGTACCGGCCGTCATTCAAGCCCGTAACCGTCAACTCATAGCGGCTCAATTCGTCCAGGACCGGGGCAAGCTTCAGCGCCTCCTGCGCGCGGCTGTCCACGGGCATGGGAAGGGAGTCATCAATACGGTCAAAACTGAGCGCACCATCCTTGACCGTGATATTGGACACGACGCATTGTGTTGCGGCCACGGTGGCGCTGCCCTGGTCCGGGGACACGACAAACGCAGCGCTTGAAACAAGCGCGGGAGCATTGAGCTTCTTCAGGATGATCGCGGCCATGAGGGTGTGCCCGGAGGGAGCGGGGTGGATTTCGTCGCCACCGCCGATGCTGGCGCCCACATTGAGTGCATGTTCGCGCCGCATGATCGCCATGTAGGGATCGAACTGGTCGAGGAACAGCGCCCCTTCTTTGGCCGCAACCTGCTTGAGGCCGTCGGCGAATTTACGAATCGCCATGTTTCGCTTGTCGGCGGACGGATCTCCACTGCGGGGTTCAATCGGCTGCGGCGTCATCAGCACCACACGCACGCCGTTGGTGGTGAGCGTCCGGGTCATGTGCGTCTGGCCACGGATATAAGCCTTGAAGATATCTTCACGAAACGCCTCGTAATTATGGTCATTCATGCCGAAGTTGATCGTCACCACGGTCGGCTTGAATGCCAGCACGTCGCGCTTGAAAGGACCATCCACGGAGGCTTCGATGAGTTTCTGCTGCGCATCCCCTTCGGCGGCGAATATCGCCTTCTCGTCCGGGAAGGAGCGCATCCGGAACCACGCGGTATCACCACCCCAACCTGAATTCCAGAAGTGGAACTCCTGCTTCGGAAAACGGGTAACCGTGTAGGCTTCGATAAAGGTGGTGTAAAGCTTCTGCTCGGTGATGCTGTCCCCGAGAAACAGGACGCGATCCCCTCCCCGCAGGGCAAACCCTGAGTCTGCCGCCAATCCACTCGCCGCCATCGTCAACCACACCAGACAAACCATCATGATTCTAATCATCTGTGCACCTCGTTGTTGTTACCCTCTATACCCCTGCCCGCGCAACCCCACGGTCGCCGGATCCTGTAAACATTTGGTACTCTTTCGCGACAATAGTGTTTACAGGCTGTCGCAACAATTGGTAATTTTAGAACGATTGTTGGTTTATTATGGAAACATCCTCCTATCCGACCTGGACACTACCCTTATCCTTGGCACCGCGTGTGAGCGCAGTGGGGACAGCGTCGATCGGGATCCTGCCGGTCGAGCGCTACCACCCCGTGCCGTTCTGGCAGATCGGACTCTTCGAGGGTGAGACGACCGTTGACCTTGAGGTGGGGGCGCACACATGGCGATGGCCGGTCGGTCCGCGGACGATGTTTGTCATCCCGCCGGAGAGCACACGCGTCTACACCACACCGCGCCGCATCATGCACTATTACGCGGCCTTTGAGTTCCTCTCAGCGGGTGAAGGCAGGGAAGGCGACTCAGACCTGGCGCCAGTCATCCCCCTCGGGATCGAGGCGGCCGCCATGGAGCGCGACTTTTCCGCCGCCATCGCCCTGCGTGACTCCGACCGGGCCGAAAGCGATCTGCTGGTGTGGCTGATACTGAGGCGCCTGGCGCGTCTCACGCGCGAGCTGCGGGGCGGCGGCAACACCTCTATCCCCGTGGTTCAATCCGTCCTGGACCGTATCCGGAGGTATCTGGCTGATGCGGATCTTACCCCGGAGGCACTGGCGGGCACAGCCGGGATGTCCCGGCGCAGGCTGGACCAACTGTTCACAAAGTCCGTCGGACATCCCGTCGGCTTCTGGATCCGGGAACAGCGGCTTGCACGGGCCAGACAGTTGCTCGAGGAGACCTCCATTCCGGTCAGCGTGGTCGGTTCCTCAGTGGGCTTGGGCGACCCTCATCATTTCAACAAGTTCATCCGCCGCACCTGCGGCCTTAGCCCGAGCGAAATTCGCCGGGCGGCCAGGAAAAAGGACTGAAGATCACGCTCATTCCTGACGAACCAAGAACTGGCTGGAACTTAACCTTTATATCCCCTCACTTGAGTATCAGACTGTTGTGAACATACGGGGGATCGATAATCCGTTCGGCAATCTTCACCGTTGCAGACACCGCCGGCACCTGGCTTCCGCCTATTCCAATGATGTATTTACCCGGCTCGACAGTGCGCACACCGTCCTTGTCGACAAACGCGAG
>CAZMSS010000012.1:0-29554 GCA_964568965.1 uncultured Verrucomicrobiota bacterium
ATATTTTCAGTCTAATGATACACCCTCGTGGCGTCAAGTGGAGGGTTCTTTGGCGAGTACTTTCAGGGCGATGTCAAGCCTGCCAAGGGGGGCACTGACCTGCCAGCCGGCGACTCTATCCTCAATTGCCGAGCAGATTTCCTGCGCGATGGCAATGCCGGCCTCAATGCCTTCCTCCTTGGTCTTGCATCGGGCCATGCGCTCCATGACAGAGTCCGGAACGGTTACGCCCGGCACTTCATTCCTCATGAATTCCGCATTCTTGAAGCTGACCAGGGGCCAGACCCCGGCGATGACGGGAATCCGGCGAGGAAGGGTGTCAAGCCGGTCTAGAAACCGGAAAAGGGCCTCAGGGTCAAAGACAGGCTGGGTAATCGCAAATTCCGCCCCGGCCGCGAGTTTGGCCGCGTAGCGCTGAAATTCCTGATCCGGTGAAATCGCCGCCGGATTGGCGCCGACCCCGAGGAAAAGGGCGGTGGGCGGATTGACGATATTTCCCCCGATGTCGCGCCCATGGTTCAAATTCGTGGCAACCTGCGTTAGCCCGATGGCATCGACATCGAAAACCCCGGTCACATCGGGATAGTCGCCCAGCTTGGGCGGATCCCCCGTGATGATGAGGATGTTCCGGACCCCCGCCACCTGGGCCCCCAGCAGGTCTGACTGCATTCCGATCAGGTTCCGGTCGCGGCAGCAATAATGAAGGACCGGCTCGATCCCGGCCTGCTGAAGAATGGCGATCGACGCAACCATAGGGGATACCCGGGCGCTGGCCCGGGGCCCGTCGGGAATGTTGATGACGTCGATCCCGCAGGCTTTGCACTGCCGCGCCTTTTCGACCAGTCCTGTGACATCGCAGGCCTTCGGGGGCAGCATCTCAATGGAGGTGACTTTCTGCCCCGACAGCAGTTGCCGGGCAAACCGTGATTTTTCAGATGGGGGAACCACGGTGACGGTCGTCGTCTCGGGTTGAAATACCTCGATGTGCCTGTGGTGCTTCACCCCGCTGAGCGACTTTACCGCCTTGGCGGCCTCCTTAATATGGTCAGGCGTGGTGCCGCAGCATCCCCCGATGCCCCGGGCTCCGAGCTGAATGATTTTTTTTGCGTAGGACGTGAAATATTCGGGGCTGGACAGGTACATCATCCGTCCCTCCACATCGCGCGGCAGTCCGGCATTGGGCAGGCAGACCAGCGGTTTGGAGAGCAGGGGAAGAATGAGCTCTGCGGCCTCGTACGTCTGGGCCGGTCCGACGCCGCAGTTCAAGCCGATCATATCCACATTGGGATCGGTATTCAGGGTCGAGGCGAAGGCCTGAACACGGGTGCCGAGGGCCGTCTCGTTTCCCGAGCGGACGGAGAAGCAGGCCAGCACCGGCTTGCCGCTGCGGTGCGCCACCGCGGCGGCAAGCTGAAGCTCCTCGATATGAACGAAGGTCTCGAGCTGGATCAGGTCCACGCCAGCGGCAGCCAGTGTCTGGATCTGTTCGGCGAAGGCGGCTTCAATTTCCTCCGCCTTGTCGGCCATCCACTTCTGCGATGCGCTGAGGCAGGGGCCGACGGATCCGGCGACCATGATGTCGGAACCCGCGATGCTTCGGGCCAGCCTGACCGCCGCCTGGTTGATGGCGATGACCCTGTCTGCCAGCCCGTGGTTCCTCAGTTTGATGCGGTTCGCCCCGAAGGTATTGGTCTCGATCACATCCGCTCCAGCCTCGACGTACTCGCGGTGGATCTCGGCTACCAGATCCGGGCGGGTCAGGCAGAGTTCGTCGTAGCATGTGTTGATGAAAATCCCGCGATTATAGATGACTGTGCCCATGGCACCGTCAAAAACCAGCGGTGAAGCGCTCATACGATCAAGAATGGTTGTCATGACCGGCAGGATAGTGGACTGAAGGGGGCCTGGTCAAGGGGGGAGGGACCAATTAGATCACCGAAAGCCCTTCACGGATGGCGATTTTGGTGAGGCCGGCGATGTTGGGAATGCCCAGCTTGTCCATGATATGTTCGCGGTGGGTGGCGACGGTTTTTTCAGCCATTTCAAGCCGCTTGGCGATCTCGCTGGTCTCGTAACCGTCGGCAATTAATTTCAATACCTCGCGTTCACGGGTGGAGAGGCGGGAGAGGGGACTTTGGGGATGCCCCCCCGCGGATTGGTGTGACGCGGCGGCGAGCTTGATCCCGGGGCTCATGTAGGTTTTTCCGGCGGCCACCATCCGGATGGCGGCAATCAGGTCGTGGGCCTTGCACGTCTTGAGGATGTAGCCTGAGGCGCCGGCACTGAGCATTCCGGTGATGAACTGGTGATGCGTGTGCATCGACAGGGCGATGATCCGTGTCTGGGGAAGCTGGGACAGGATGCGCCGCGTGGCCCCGCTGCCATCCAGATTGGGCATCGTCATATCCATGACAATAATGTCGGGTTTTAGCTCAAGGGCGGTGCGCACGGCCTCCTCGCCGTCGCCGACGTCGGCAACGACCTCAAAGTTGGTTTCAGCCTCGAGGAGGGCCCGGAAACTTTCCCGTACAATCTTATGATCATCAGCCAACATGATTCGTAGTGCCATAAGTGCGATTATAGGGGGGAATAATCGGGAATTAAAGCTAGTTTTGAAAAATCTTTGCGGGCAGGGGCAACCGCGGCTTGACGGGAGCATTCAGGGCGTCATAATAAGTCTTTTTTACACCATGATAGAGGCTATCCATCTCAGGCAGCAGTTCGGGCGCGTGACGGCGTTGAATGATCTGTGTTTCCACATTGAACGGGGGGAAATGATCGGGCTTGTCGGTCCCAGTGGTGCCGGAAAGACAACACTGCTCCGGGTTCTCAGCACCTATATGGCGCCGACGTCGGGTGCTGTTACGATTGGTGGGGTTGATGTGGTCGCCGACTCGTTGCGCATCCGCCGGATGACGGGATACCTCCCGGAGAAAGACCCGATTTATCCCGAGATGCGGGTGATGGAATACCTGGGGTTTCGCGCCCGGTTGCGCGGGTTGTCGGGGCGCACCCGTTCCAAGCGGCTGAGGGAACTGATCGGGCGCTGCGGGTTGGCTGGTCTGGAGCGGGCCATGATGGGCAACCTCTCCAAGGGGGAAGTCCGCCGGGTCCTTCTCGCCGATTGCCTTGCGGGGGAGCCGGAGGTCATTCTTCTTGATGAACCCACGCTGGGTCTTGACCCGGTCAACGGGGACCGCATCAGGGCTTCGTTCAGTCCCTTGAAGGGGGAGCGGACTGTGGTGTTTTCGACCCATGACATGGTTGAGGCCGAACAGCTTTCCACTCGAATCATGGTTCTGAACAACGGGTCGATCGCAGCCTTTGCCCCGGCGTCTGAACTGATCCGAAGCCGCGGCGTGATGACCTTGGCGGAGGCCGTCAAGGTCGTGGTACAGGAGGGAGCGGCGATATGAACGCACCCCGCATCCTCTTCCGCCGGGAAGTTCGGTCCCGGTTGGCCACTCCTTCATTCCTTGGCATGGGGGCGATTTTCCTGGGTGTTGCCGGCCTGGCCTTCTGGGTTTTCGCGGTAACCATGGCCGGGAAGGGGATGCTGACCTCGGAAATCACCTTCAGCGGGATGCTTTTCTGGATGGCATTCCTGTCCGTGGCCTCGGCGGTGGCGGTGAAGTTGCTGGGAGACGAGCAGGAGCGCGGCACGATGGAACTGCTGTTGACCGCGCCGGTAAGCGAGGTGGACGTTGTCTTGGCGAAATCGGTGGCGGGGCTTGTCCTGATCATGCTTCTGGCATTCCCGGCCGTGATGTATCCCTGGATTCTCAGGGCGGTTTATCCGGCCTGGCAGGGATTGGACATTGCCATGTGGCTGGTCGGGATCCTGCTCCTGGCCCTCGTGTCAGGCCTCGTGACGATGTGCGGCATGTTCTGGTCCCAGGTGTTCCGTAGCCCGACGGCCGCCATGGTGGCCACATTCCTGACGGGCGCCATGGTGATCTTCAGGGGGTCGTTGCGCAGTTGGATTGGCGGGACGGCGGCGGACGGATCCGCGGGGTTGGTGTCTGTGGCCTCGCATGTGTCGGGTTTCTCATCGGGGATGCTGGACAGTCGCCCCCTGATTTTTTATGTGACCGCGATGGGGGTCTTGTTTTTCATCAATGTCAGGATGCTTCAGCTTGCCCGTTTCCGCCGCCCTTCAGGGGGCCTTAATGTGGTCATCTCGCTGTTATTTGCCGGGATTCTGGCGGCGCTGGTGAATTACCTGGCCCTCTTGCATCCGGTGAGGGTTGACGTCAGCACCCTGGGCAGTGCGCCGTTGTCGGCTGTGGTGTCCAGGACCCTGGAGACGATCAAGGCGCCGGCCCGGCTGATCCTGCTGGTGCCTGCCGGGGATCCGGCCTCCGTTATCGCCCGCCGGGTGGTGGAGAAGTACCGGTTTGTTCATCCCTCACTCCTGGTGGAAATCGTCGACCAGGGCAACGAGCTGGCTCGGACCCGGGATTTGGTGGGGCAATACAAAATCAGGGAATCCAGCGTGCTGGTTGTTGCCTGTGGCCAGCGCTTCAAGGTTCTGCCCCTCCGGGCACTCGACCATTCGGCCCAGGATGGCGGGAGACCGGGGCGGCGCGGGTCGACGTTTTCCACGGCTCTGGATTCCGAATTGCGCTCGGCGCTCAGGGCGGTCACAGTGGACACGGCGCCGGTTGTGTATTTCCTGACTGGCCATGACGAACGGGAAATATCGGATTTTACGGAGTACCGGGGATTCTCGGAAATTGCGGGAATCATTCGCGAACGGCATGCCGAGGTCCGATCCCTGCTTCTGGAGAGTTCACTTCCTGTTACCAATGACTGTTCCGTCCTGGTGGTTGCCGGACCGGCTCGACGGTTGGCCGCCTGGGAGGTCGCCAAGCTCCGCGATTTCCTGGTCAGGAGCGGTCACCTCATGGTGCTGTTGGATTCCGGTCTGGAAACGGGACTTGAGCCTTTGCTTGAGGAGTGGGGAGTAAAGATCGGGCAGGACCGGATACTGGATTCTCAGACGGCGTCGATCCTGCCGGGAATCCGTGACCGCTCCGCGGCATTGGGTTTGGGTGAGGTGCCCGTGATCCGTTATGGAAAGCACCCGATTACCGACCGTCTTGACGGGATTATCTCAACCTTTATCGTGCCGCGCTCGGTTTCGCCCCTGGCGGGGAACGGCAACGGGGGGAATGTCAGCGACCAGGCGGACAAGCCCCGGGTGACCGTCCTTGCCGAGAGTTCGGTCAAGAGCTGGGCGGAAGTTGATTTCAGCCAGAATCCGCCCCAGTTCAACGAGGGGTACGACCGGCGTGGCCCGGTGACCCTCGCCGTGTGTGTTGAAAAAGGGATTGCATCACAACTCGCCATGGACATCAAGCCGGTGCGCATGGTGGTGGTGGGGGATTCCCAGTTTGCGGCCAACCGTTGCCTGACCGGGGCAAACGAGTCATTCTTTATCAATGCCCTGGAGTGGCTCATGGAGCGGGATGATCATGTACCTGCACCAACAGGGCAGGATGGGCTGTATACCCTGCAAATTGAAGGCCGGGGGCGGATCCTGGCTTTTCTTTTAATTGTGGTTGCGGTGCCCGGCGCGATGATCGGTCTGGCTTGCGTTGTCGCCATGGCACGGCGTGACAGGCGCGCTCCCCGCGTATCTGCCGGTGGTAAGAAGGGGGTGCGGGGATGAGCTGGAAACCCACACTCTGGTTGATTGCCCTCGTTGTATTGACTGGATTGTTTATCGTGGTATTTGAACAGAACTCCAACCAGGCTGCCCGGTCTCTCCCCCTCAATAGCCCGTTGCTGCATTTGAGCCCTGAGGTGGTGACCCGGATTTCCATTTCGGCTGCAAGCAACTCGGTGGAGTGTGTGCGGCGTGAAGGTGAGTGGTTCCTGACCCGGCCGCTGGAAGCGAGGGCGGATACCGCACGGATTAACCGGCTGATTGGAGCCATTGTCAGGACACGGAAGCAGGAGATTGTAGATTCAGGTCGGCGGGACAAACGCGGGCTTACCCTCGCCAGTTTTGGGCTGGAACCACCCCGGGCACGAGTGGTTGTAGGCACCGACTCGCATTCCGACGAGATCCTGCTGGGCGATGACGCTCCACTGGGCAACCTTGTGTACCTGAGGCTTGGAGACGAAAAGGAGGTCATCGGGGCCTCCATTGATACTTCGGAAATTCTCCCCCTGGATCCGGATGCTTACCGTGATCGTTCAGTGTTTCCCGCCTCGATCAAGCTGGCGATTCGCCTTGAGGTCAAGCACGCCGGCGGTTTCTTTCAGCTGGCGTTGAAGGATGGCGTATGGCGGATTCAACAACCCTTTGATGCCCGGGCCGATGGGCTCCAGGTTGAACGGTTGTGGCGTATCCTGGAATCCTTGAAAATCGAAGGGCTGGCGGAGAAGACGTCGCAAGCTGATCCCGCCGCCTACGGGCTTGGCGTCGATGAGGCGGCCCTGCAGGTTTCCGTGTGGATCGAAAGGCGCCGCCAGCCACTGGTGGTGACGGTCGGGAAGGCGCGGCAGGACAATCCTTCGCTGCTGTATGCGAGAATCAGCGATGTCGTCTCCCTGGCGGTTGTGAACAAGGATATCCTCTCGCTTCAGGCCATCCAGGCGGGCTCATTGAGGGACCGGCGTTTGTGCAATGCGGATTCTTCCGCTCTTGCGTTCCTGATGTTGCGCGACGATGAGTCAAAAATGGTCATGGAAAAGTCGGCGTCCGGCGGGTGGATGATCACGGAACCCCTGAGGTTTCCGGCCAACGCTCGCACCGTGGGTGCCTTGCTGAAGGCGCTAAATCTTTTGCAGGGTGACGAGATCCGTAGCGGAGCGGGGATGAGCACGGTTCTGCCGGAAGCAGAGGCATTGTCTTGCCGCCTGGTTGTCGCGAACCAGACTCCGCCGCGGGCGGCGACAAACGAGGCTGTGTCCCTGTTGCCCGCTGCCGGGTCATGGACATACCGACTGTCCCGGCCGGGTGCGGGCCCGTCAAACAACCTGGTATACAGCGAGGAGTCCAAGGTCCTGTACAAGGTGCCGCCGGACGATCTTGCGAAGTTGTGGCGGCATCTGGCAGGCGTCGAACGGCCTGTTATTGCTGATCCCCTGGCGTATATGGATGTCCGCATGCTGGACGTGAAGCCCCAGCAGGTCCGGCGTATCACGCTGGCGCGCGAGGGGCGTGAGGAGACTGTCACCCTTGGGCCTGATGGCGTCTGGACAGTCGATTCACCGCCCGAGGGAAAGGTCGCCGAGGGGGCAATCCCGGCATTGCTGGTGCTGGCCGCCGATCTTCAGGCGGAGCGGATTGAAAGCGTGGCCTCCACCAATCTGGCGTCCTTCAAGCTTGATGTTTCCGCAACGCGGGTTACATTCGGGTTGAGCGGCGCTGGAGGCATACAGAAGACGGTCCTGATTGGCGGAGCAGACGGCCGCGGGGGCGTCTTTTCCATGGTACAGGGTCAGGATGTGATCTTCGTTCTGAAAAAAAACGTGGCTGATGCCATTGTCCGCTCCCTTGTTATCGCGCCATAGCGCACCGGCCATGTCAGCATTTTCCCTAATTTCCCGCTTGAAGGTTATCGGATGGCTGCGCCATAGCGTCTCACTCCTGCTGGGCGTCCTTGTGGCTATTCTTCTGGGACTGGCCTGGCTAGGCTTCCCGGGGTTCCTGACGCGCTGGATCCTGGCGACGGCGAACGAGGGCGATTATTTCATTACGGCGAGTGGTGTGAAGTTGGATCTTCGCGGTGGCCTCGATGCTTCCGATGTTGTGGTCTATCGAAAGGGCGTCACGGGGCCCCCGTTGCTTGAGACGAAGCAGATGCAGGTGCTGTTTCATGTTTTTGAGACTCGCCATACGGGGGAAGCCCGGATCAAGGAATTGCGCGCCAGACGGGGCATCATCCGCCCCCTGTGGAAGCGCGGCAGCGCGGGTGGCAGCGCGGGTGGCAGCGCGGCGGAGACCAAAGCGGTAACAGGCGGGGCTGCAGCGGGTGCCCCTGCGGGTGCCGTCATGCGCATGGACATGGATGTGACCCTGGCCGACTTTGATGTTCTGGGGGTGTGGGTCGAGGAAGTGAAAACGAAGGTTCAGGTCAATGAAGGGGGCTATCATCTGTCTCGCCTGTCAGGCCGGGTTGGCCGGGACCTGCAGCGCGGATCCATCGAGGGCACATTGGCTTGGGATCCCCGACATCAGGCCAGGGGACACCTCATCACCTCCTTCGATCCCCATGCATTGGCTCCCGTTTGCACGATGTTTTTCCCGCGGGCGCTTACTGTTCTGGACCGGTTTTCGTTTCCGGCTACCCCGCCGCGTCTTGATTTGACATTCGAAGCTGGTTTCGGAACTTCACTCAATGTGAGGGTGGAGGGAAAAATGCAGGCGTCCCAGTTTGCCTACCGGGGGGCTGGCATCGGCTTCTCCAATGTGGGCGGTACATACGTCTATGGAAATGGAACCAACCGTCTAAGACTGGATCCATTCCTGTTTGTGGTCAGTGGGCGGAAGGCGAGGGGAAAATCGGAGTTTGATTTCATGGCCCAGACCAGCTCATTTGAGGTGAGTTCGGCCATTGATATGGCCTCCGCGCTGCGGTTGGTCGGTGTGAAGGAACAGGCGATGGAGTCCTGGCAATTTGAGGAGGGGGCCAGGATCGCGGCAAAGGGTTCGGTTGATTTCCGGATTCCTGAACGGTCACGGGTTGAAGCCACCGTGGAGGGGGAGCGGGTTGGCTACGGGCTGGTTATGGCTAATGACTATGTGTTCCGATACCAGAGAAACGGCCTGACTAACTTGTTTTCAGATGTTCGGGGAAAGGTGGGGGGGGGATCATTTTCCGGCTCTGTCTCCATGGAGCCGGGGCTGGACGGCTCCAATCGGGTCAGCCGGGTTCGGGCCGAGATCATTCATGTGGATGTGGATGAACTGATGAAGAGTTTTTCCACCAACCGGGCGTGGCGTACCACCGGAAAAGTTTACGGAACCCTGGAGTGGGCTGTGATGACCGGGGCTTCCGGGACGAAGCCGGTATCGGCTCAGGGACAGTTGACCTTGCGCAACGCGAAGGTGCTCAGACTGCCCGTTTTCGATGGGTTGATGACCACGCTCGCACGAGTGGTGCCCGGAGTGAATTTTCGCCAGACTGCGGTTGAGTCCCAGTTCTCGTTGAAGCTTGTCAAGGGACGGGTCGAAAGCCAGGATATCACGATTGAATGCGGGCCGGTTGTCCTTGCTGCAAAGGGAAGTTGCGGCCTTGACGGGACGCTGGATTTCACCGTTGGCGTCCGCGTTGTGAAAAAAACGGGAGGCTTTGGGCAGGCCATTGCATCATTGTTCCCTTCCGGTTCACTGATGGATTTCAAGCTTGAAGGAACTTTGGAGGCCCCGAAGTGGAGCCGTATCGGTTCGAAGTAGGGTCAACTCATGACGATTGAAAATACACAGGGCGGGCGGGCCGTCCACATCAAGACCTACGGCTGTCAGATGAATGTTCGTGACAGCGAGTCGATCGGGGCCCTCCTGGCGAGGCATGGATACCGCCTGCTGGAGAGCGAGGCTGGTGCGGACGTGGTCCTCGTGAATACCTGCAGCGTGCGGGGCAAGGCCGAGGATAAGGCGCTCGGAAAGCTCCGGTTGGCGGTGGCCGGTAAAATGATGCAGCCGGGCCGGGTTGTGGGCGCCGTCGGGTGTATGGTGCAACGCATGGGAGAGACGATCCTCAAGCAGGTCAAGGGGCTCGATTTCGCCGTCGGGACGCATCGGCTGAGTACCTTGCCCGCCGTGATTGAAGCAGCCTGTGAAGGGCGCGGTCCCCTGGTGGATACCGGGGATGACGGCCCTGAGGTGGAGTCCCTGACTGGACACGTGGAAGGGGCGCTCTCCGCATTTGTGAACATCCTGCTGGGGTGCGACCGACGCTGCGCCTACTGCATCGTACCGGCGGTGCGAGGCCGGGAATGGAGCCGGCCCGCGGAAAATGTCTTGCGTGAAGTGAGGGTGCTTGCGGAGCAGGGCTGTCGGGAGATTACCCTTCTCGGGCAGAGTGTGATGTCATATGGACGGAAGGATCCGGTGTGGCCGGAAGGGGCAGGGTCCCCGCGCGGGTTTGTTGAGCCGCTGCCACGGTTGCTGGAGGCGGTGGGTTCAGTTCCCGGGGTGAGGCGGATTCGGTTTACTTCGGGACATCCGTCCGGTTGCTCCGCCGAGGTGGCGCGGGCCATGGCTGAAATCCCCGGAGTGTGCGATCATTTGCATCTCCCCATGCAGTCGGGTTCGGACGTCGTACTTCGCCGCATGCGGCGGGGGTACACGGCGGACGATTACCGGGCCGCCGTGAGAAGGCTGCGTGACGCCGTTCCGACGCTTGCCCTGACAACGGATATTATTGTCGGGTTTCCCGGGGAGACGGAGGAGGATTTCGAGGCGACACGGCGCCTGATGGATGAGGCGCAGTTCGACAACGCCTTCATTTTCAAGTACTCCCCGCGCGAAGGCACACCTGCCG
The DNA here is from genome assembly GCA_964568965.1 of uncultured Verrucomicrobiota bacterium. Classification (GTDB taxonomy): domain Bacteria; phylum Verrucomicrobiota; class Kiritimatiellia; order CAIKKV01; family CAITUY01; genus JAABPW01. The sequence goes on from CAZMSS010000012.1 coordinate 10,503, forward strand.
CAGCCTGGGAGGATGATGTTCCGCCGGAGGTGAAGTTGAGGCGGAATCACATTCTTCTGGAAGATCAGGACCGGCGCGGTGAGGCACTCAACAAGTCATGCATCGGGCGTGATCTCGAGGTTCTGGTGGAGGGGCCCAGTCTCCGCAATCAGGAACGATGGGCGGGGCGGTCGAGCACGAACAAGATCGTCATTTTTGATCCTCGCGAAACGGTGAGTGCGGGTGATATAGTCAAGGTTCTGATTGAGCGGGTAGGCCCGCAGGTTCTGTATGGGACGCTGAAAGGGGATCTGAAGACATGATGTCACTGGCGGGAATTTGCATTTTGACGGGGATTGTATACGGCGCCCTTTTTCTGCCGTTCATAGCCGTGCCGGAACTGACACAGAAGGTGCTCAGGGCTTTTCCTCGAAATATCTGGGCGGGTGGAGTCCTTGCGGCGGGGGCGCTGGCTTGGGCGGCCTGGGAAGTGAACGATATGCCGCTGGGTGTGGTGGATGGGTATAAGTCATGGCTCTGGGTGCTGGGACCTGTAGTGTATTTGCTGGTCCTGGTGTTTATGAACGAGTTGCTGGCGCCGCGGGCGTTGGGCGGCCTGCTCATGCTGTCGGCCAGCCCGATTCTTGAAGCCCAGCGGTTGCATGGCTCCGCGTGGACGGTCGTGCCGGCGGTTCTTGCCTATGTGTGGGTGGTGGCGGGGATGGTGCTGGTTTTGTCGCCATACCGTTTCCGGCAGGCGGCTCAACTCTGTTGCGCCAGTGCGGGCGCATGCCGCTGGACCGGTCTGGCCGGGGTTGCCGCGGGTGGGGGGCTGGCGGCGCTTGGAGTTCTGCTTTTTTGTGGTGAATTATGGATACAATCGCGAAATTGGGAACGCCGATGGAGATCCTTGAGGAGGCCCTGAGAAAGGAACATGCCGCCCATGATTTCTATGCGTCGGTGCGGGATCATGTCAAAGTCGAGTCCGTCAGGCTGTTGGCGGAAGAACTTTGCGAGGAGGAAAGGCGGCATGTGCGCCTCATCGAGGAGCACCTCGTCAAGTTGCGGCGCGGATGAAGGCTTCCCCGAAGCTGATTATTTTTGACCTGGATGGCACGCTGATTGACTCGTGCAGGGATCTTGCCACGGCTGTCAATGAAATGAGGCGCCACTATGCCCTCCCTCCCTTGACCGTGGAGACGATTACCAGTTATGTTGGCAACGGGGTCCGCCTGTTGGTGACGCGGGCGCTTGAGGGTACAGGCATTGATGTCGAGGAGGCGCTTCAGGTTCAGGCGCCAATGTACCGGGCGCATATTGTTGACCAGACTTCGTTGTACCCCGGTGTCCACGCCGGGCTCCTCCAGTTACGCGCGAGGGGGCATGTTCTCGCCGTGGCGACTAATAAGCCGGCAGAGGCGTGTGAGCTGATCCTGAAACATTTCGGGATCAGGGATTTGTTCATCAGTGTGCTCGCCGGGGGGACTTTCCCTGTCTTAAAGCCGGAACCTGATATGATTCTCGATATCATGGCGACCGCCGGGATGTCGCCGGCTGACACCTGGGTGGTCGGCGACAATTACACCGATCTGGAATCGGCACGGCGGGCGGGCGCCCGGAGCATCTTCCTGACCTACGGTTATGGCGGTCCCGGTAACGAGAAGCCCACTCTGACGTGCGAGTCGTTCGGCGAGGTGGTCGACATTTTCTGATTTATCCCTCGCGTCATGATCGCATAAGAGGCCTGCGGCCTGTGAATCGGGGTTTACTGCATCAGAAAAGTCCTGATTGAGAATCAGGGTTTCCCCGATGGTGTGATTGATGAAAACTTTGTTTACTGGCGCCGATCAGCAGGGGTCTTGGACAATCATATCCCCCTATGATGTTTGCTCAGTAACCGTTCCTCCGCTAGGTGCGTTAAAAGCAGACACCAAGCCCTGCTGATCTTTTTTCTTATCAACCGGCGCTCAGTCCCACATCGAGTTGATCTGACTGCGCACACGCCCGACGATATCGTCATTCATGGATGCCCTGTCTTCCTGATAGCCGCTGACGCCGACTGCCAGGAGTTCGCAGGAGGCACGCACCTCGTCACTGATAAACCGCGAAATCTGGGAATAGACATGCTTGTCGTTGTAACTGCCCCACTTCTGGTAGTAGCGCAACGGCCAGGTGACATAGAGGAAATTGCGGGCCCGGGTCATGGCGACATATGCCAGCCGTAGCTCCTCCTCGATCTCCTTGTCGTTGTCCGTCGCCATGTCAGAAGGCAAACAGCCGTCAGAAACATGGATCACATAGACGACATCCCATTCGCATCCCTTGGCAGAATGGATGGTGGACAAGACCAGCCAGTCCTCGTCCTTGAGTGGATTGGCGGCGATATCGCTGGTGGAATTTGGCGGGTCAAGTGTGAGGTCGGTCAGCAGTTGGCGGCGTGATTTGTAGCCGGTCGCCACCTGCTCGATGTGTTCCAGATCCCGGCGGCGTGCCTGGGCATTTTCGTACCGCTGGGCCATGATATCGTCATAGAAGGAACGGATGCGCTGGACCTGGGCCGCGGGATTGCTCTCCCCGACCGTCACGAGGTCGTCCATCAACTGCACCAGTTCCGTCCAGCCGGCCTTGGCGGCGGCAGGCGGGGCGAACGTCTTCAGAGCCCGGGGGTCGTGCGCCTTGCTGACATGGTTGATGATTTTTCCGGCGGTAGCCGGGCCGATGCCTTCAATCATCTGCAGGACCCGGAACCAGGCGATTTCATCGGAAGGGTTTTCGACGACGCGCAGGAAGCTGATCAGGTCCTTGACGTGGGCCGCCTCGAGGAAACGCAGGCCGCCGTACTTGTGGTAGGAAATATTCCGGCGGGTCAGCTCGATTTCCAGCGAGTCGGAGAGATGACCGGCCCGGAACAGCACAGCCTGCTTGTGGAGGGGGACGCCCTGCTCGTAGTGTTCGAGGATCTTGTCGACGACGAACTTGTCCTGCGAGGCCTCGTCCTTGCAGGTGACGATGATGGGCTTCTGGCCTTCCCGGCGTGCGGACCACAGGTCCTTGGTGAAGCGCTCGTGGGCCTGGCTGATCAGGCGATTGGTGGTTTCGAGGATGGGCTCGACGGAGCGGTAATTCTGTTCCAGCGTGATGACGGTTGCGCCGGGGAACTGCTTGGGGAAATCCAGGATATTGCGCACGTTGGCGGCGCGGAAGCTATAGATGCTCTGGGCATCATCGCCGACGACCGTGATGTTGGGGTTAAAACGGCGAAGCCCGTGGAGTATGTCGGCCTGGACGGTGTTGGTGTCCTGGTATTCATCGACCAGTACATGGTCGAATCGTCCGCCGATTTCCCGCGCCATGGCGTCGCTGGTGAGGAGTTGGAGCCAGTAGAGGAGGAGGTCGTCGTAATCGAGGACCCCGCGCTGCTGTTTGCGGATGACGTACTGGGTGAAGAGGGCCTTGAGCTGCTCCTTGTACTCCAGGCACCAGGGATAGTGTTTGGTGAGCACGGGTTCCATCATTTCGCAGCCGTTGACGCAACGCGAGTAGATGCCCAGGCAGGTGCCCTTGCGGGGGAATCGCTTGTCGTTGCGGCCGAGGTTCAGTTCATGGCGGACCACATTCATCAGGTCCGAGGAATCGCCCTCGTCCATAACCGTGAAATCGGAGGGGAGGCTGGACTGCTGGGAGTACATGCGGAGGATCCGGTTGGCCATGGAGTGGAACGTTCCACCCCAGACGCGGCCGGTCATGTGGGAACCGCGGGTTGAGGCCGCCGCGGCGCGCTTGAGCATTTCCTCGGCGGCCCGTCGGGTGAAGGTCATCAGCAGGATTCGTTCCGGGGGGACTCCCTGGGCGATCAGGTAGGCGACACGGTAGGCGAGGGTTTTGGTTTTACCGCTTCCGGCGCCCGCGACGACCAGTAGGGGGCCTTCGCCGTGGACGACAGCCTGTCGCTGCTGGGGGTTGAGATCCGAAAGCCAATCCAAGTTATCGTGTGCCGTTTCAGTCATACATCAACTCATTTCCAAAACCAATATGATGACAGAAAGCGGAGATCGCTTCAAGGGGCGGGGTGATTATTTGTCGGTTTTTTGTCTTGCTTGGAGCACATTGAGACGCCATTATACGCGACCTTGTTGGAGTCAGTACCGCCTGCGGTGCTCTGAATTCCAGCGATTGTTTTTCGAATTGGTGGGATTCCGGAGTGGTCAAACGGGGCAGACTGTAAATCTGCTGGCTATGCCTTCTAAGGTTCGAATCCTTATCCCACCACCAATCTTTATAATCGCGTATTTCCTGGAGATGAAACTGGCCAGGGGCGTGCAGACGATCCGGTTGCAGACACCGGTGAGCGTGGCTCAAGAAAACCACAACGAGAGGGATGAACTATGCGAGCGGAAAAAATCAGTCAGTACTTAGCAGTCAGTGTAGCAGTCGGTTTATTGGGGTTGGGGCAGGCGTGGGGCGCGCAGGGCAAGGGACCGGTGAAGGTCTTCATCCTGGCCGGGCAGTCCAACATGGACGGCCAGGCGGATATACGCACCATCGACTTTTTGGGTGAGGACAAGGACCCGGCTCGGGCCGCCCTGCTCAAAACCTTCAAGCCGGATGAAAAAAACCTGGTGACCCGCGATGATGTCTGGGTGGCCTACCGGGGTGACAACATTCTGCGACCGGGTCTGGGGGGTGGCGGTAAAAACTACGACAAGCCCGGCCACTGTATCGGGCCTGAGTATGCCTTCGGGTATTACATGGGCGAGGCGCTGGACAACCAGGTCCTGTTGCTCAAGTTCGGGCCTGGAGGAACGAGTCTGTATCAGAATTGGCGTCCGCCGAGCGCGGGTGTGCCCGCGGGCATGAAGGCTGAAGATGTCGGCGGCTGTTACCGCGGCATGGTCAAAGAGGTTCATGAAACGTTGGCTAATCTGAAGAAGCGTTTCCCCGGTTACGATGAGAAGGCCGGCTATGAGATCGTCGGCTTCGTCTGGTTCCAGGGCTTCAACGACATGATCAGCGGCGGCGCGCCAGTTGCCGAGTACGGCAAGAACCTGACCTGTTTGATCAAGGATCTGCGCAAGGAGTTCAAGGCGCCGGACATGAAGGTGGTGGTCGGCGTGATGGGTGTCAACGGCATGCTGAACGAGATGGGCAAGCAGGGGGATATCCGCAATAAAATGCGCTCCATGAACACCGTGCCGGAATTTAAGGACAATGTGCGGGCGATCGAAAGCGCGCCACTGCTGCATCCGGATGTGGTGGCGCTCCAGACGGCGGGCTGGCTCAACAAAGAGCGCGACATGAAGAAGAACCCGATGACCCCGGAAGAGAGGGCGATGCTGGGACGTGCCACCTCCAACAAGGGTTTTCACTATTACGGCGAAGGCCGCTTCTTCATCTTGCTCGGCAAAGCTTTTGCCGACACCATGCTGGAGCTGACAGGCCAGAGCGACAAGGTGCTGCCGCCGAAGCTGAACGGCTACGCGCCGCCGAAGTAACGGGGAGAGGGAAGAGCGGTTTCACCGCGTCCTTATCCCGCCAGCAACCTTCAAAACCGCGTATTTCCTGTGGAATACGCGGTTTATCATCTCTACGCCTGATGCCTGCTGATGATCTCGGCATCTGCATGCCGCTGCATTATAGTTGGCGATTACGCTTTACAGTCGAAATCCAGCTGTTTATGTTTAACATGCTACTTGAGAGTGCTGATTTCCGGCAGCTAAATTTCTAAAGTCATTGGCCGGCATTGTCCCGTGAGCGAAGCTGTTGAACGCTTTGGGAGGTGTGAAATGAGACGGTTGCATGAACGCTTGATTATCGGTATTGCGGTATCGTGCCTCGGGGGAGTGACAGCGGCGGCGCAGACGCGCAGCCAGGAGGAGGGCGCTCCGCCGTGGCGGCTTTCGTCCCAGGTCGGGGCGGTCTACTCCGACAATCGGGATGGGACGAAAACAAACAAGCAAAGTAATCTGGATGGCACGGTTGAACCCCGTCTTGATATTCACTATCAGGATGCCGACAGAACGTCAGTCCAGTTGTCGCTCATGCCATTATTGAAGTGGCACAGTAATCCGCGAACGACGCTGGAGGGCGGGGCGCAAGATGACACTGACTTGTTCGGGGCTGCTGAACTCGACTTGATGCATCGATTGACTCCGGGGGTGAAGCTGGACGTTAAGGACCGGCTGGCTTACAACGATGATCCGCGGGTCATGGAGGGCGGGAGCACGCTGCGGCGCAATGAGAGCTATCTCTATAATGATCTGCGCGCCGGATTGGATTCGAGTTTCACGGCTGAGACAGGGCTGGGGCTCAGCGGGGAGGGCGTGACGACGCGTTATCAGGATAGTGTCGTGGCGAAGGAACTGGATTCCGACCTGTATCGCGGCGAGATTGCCCCCTACGTCATGGTCGGAGGCGGATGGAAGGTGATCGGGATTGTCGGCGCATCCGAATTCCAGCAGGAAAAGACGGAGCGCAACCGGGGCTCCGCTGTTGAGACGTATCAAGCCGGCGGCGAAAAGACATTCTCCCCCGGGTTTGTTGGACGAGTCCTGGGGGGGTATCAGAGTATTCAGTATGACAATTCCGGCCTTGACCCTGAAGGGACGATGAGCGGCACGGCTGAACTTGTTTTGCGCTCGACTTCTGCGACGCGTTTTCGCTTGAGCACCGCGTATGGATTCTTTCCCCCCAGCGACAGCGATTATTCGGCACAAAAGGCCACGGCTTTTTCCTGGGGGGTTGATCATGATGTCCTGGCCGACAGACTGACTCTTCACTTCCAGGGATTATACATGGATGGTCACTATACCCGCGAGGCAGCAGATGCTCCCGGCGGGAGGGAACGAATGACCACGCTTGGTATTCACGGCACATATTTCCTGTCCCGGAGCTGGTCCCTCACTGGGGGATACGCCCTTGAAAACTGGGACTCAAAAGTACGCGAGTCTTTCACTCGCCAGCTTGTCGATATGAGTGTCAGAGCGGCTTGGTAGCCGCGACAACGGTCACTTACGCAATATACGCATCAGGGATCCCCTGATGGTTATCTCAGGTATTTACCCACGTCAGATTCAGTAGTTGTCCGGATAGACACATCTTGAATGGGGTGGAATAGTTACGGACATGATCAGGTTTCAATCCTATCAGAAGCTAACGTCACAATGGGGGAATGAATGGAAGGGTTGTCCATTTGACGACGGTGATTACGTGATGCAGAGATGCGGGTGGGACTGTTGTTGCAATGTTTTCATCCGGTGAACTGGGTCTGGTGATGGGACTGGGTGTGGTTGCATAATCCATGGGGCGGAGCTTACCTGCAGCCTGAGAAAGAGGTTGGAATGAATGTGACGATCGGGATGTTCAGTGTGATGATTTGCATGCTTGCCCTGATGTTAGCCCCGATGGGATGCCGTACCCGGCCCGAGATCTCAGAATCGTTATCCTCTCCCCCGGCGGCAATGGTTCTTCTGCCTGGGGATGATGTTGAGATCAGTGTCTTCGGGGTTCCCGACTTGAGCTCCAGCCAGAGAATCAGGCCCGATGGGAACCTGTCGGTGAAGCTTTTTGGCGACATACGGGCGGCGGGGAAAACACCTGCAGAGTTTCAGAAGGAGCTGACCAGGCTCTATGAGCCTCAAATTCAGGTCAAGGCCATAACGGTGATTGCCCGCAGTTCGGCGGCTGTGTATGTGTCCGGTGCCGTGGGTCGCCCGGGGAAGGTTGACTATCTGAGGCCCATGACCGCCTTGGAAGCCATCATGGAGGCTGGTGGCTTCGATCAGAAGGCTGGTGCCAGGAGGGGCAAGGTGCGGGTGGTCAGGACCGAGAACAACCAGGTGAAAAGCTTCCTGCTGGACTTTGATGAGATCTTGACGAAGGGCGGTAATGTTCCATTTTACCTGAAACCCTTCGATACTGTCTATGTGCCCGGAGCCTGGTGACTTCATGGCGGAATGGTGTTGATTCCTTTGTTCAGGCCTTATTGCTATGCATGTCAGGATCAAACAACTTGTTGATTCCCTGAGATCCTCTCTGCACCCGAGCGTGGAGGGAATTCATCCTGAAGAAATCTTCAGGGCAGTTCTCAAGCACGAGCGTGCCTTGGCGGAGCGCAACAACCATATTTTCACGGTGCTGACTTTTTTTACGGAAGACAATCCGATCGGGGAGAACCCCGCACGCCTTCTCGGCCGCATCCTGGCCGATCGCCTGCGCGCAACGGATCTTGTTGGCTGGCTGGATGCCCGCACGATCGGCGTCCTGCTCCCGGATACGAGCGGCAAGGACGCTTCACTGGTCGCGGGCCAGATCTGCAGAAAGATGACTGCGCATCGCATCAAGCTGGACTACAAGTGTTATCTCTATCCGCATGAGGAGTATGAGACGCCGAAACAATCCTCAGGGGCGGTTCCGCCAGGCGAGGGGGAGGAGACCCCTTCAACACGAGGTGGGCATGATATCTTTGCCAGCCAGGCAGGTTTCTTGCAGCTGGCAAGCACCACCGTGGCAGAGACGGCGCGGTTGTCCCGTGAGTATTCGCTCACAGACCTGTGCGTGGCGCCGTTTCCGGTCTGGAAGCGCATTCTTGATATTGGGTTGTGCCTTTTTGGCCTTCTGTTCTTTGGTCCGCTGATGCTTCTGATCGCGATGGGAATCAAGGGGGTTGCCCCCGGCCCTGTCTTCTTTAAACAGAAGCGGATCGGGTTCAGGGGTAAACCTTTCATCCTATATAAATTCCGGTCCATGAAGCTGAATGCCGATACGGGCGTTCATAAGGAACACCTTGTGCGGCTGATGACGGACAACGTGCAATTGACCAAGCTGGACAAGGCTGATGCCCGGCTGATTCCCTGCGGGAGAATATTTCGCGCCTCAGGATTGGATGAGCTGCCTCAACTTATCAATATTTTGAGGGGGGACATGAGCTTCATTGGCCCGAGACCCTGCTTGCCCTACGAGTACGAACAGCTTTGCCTGTGGCAGAAGCATCGTTTTGACACCCATCCCGGGCTAACGGGGCTATGGCAGGTAAGCGGCAAGAACCGGACCACATTTACGGAGATGATGAGGCTGGACATCGCTTACGGTCAACGGCGGACTGTGATCAATGATTTCCTGATACTTATCAAAACGCTTCCTGCCGTGCTGGGGCAGATTCGGGACTGCTCGTCGGCAAGGAGATAACCATGAGAAAGCCTATACGCATTGCGGTGGTTGGATGCGGGTATTGGGGGCCCAATCTGATCCGGAATTTCAGGAGCTTACCGGATTGTCAGCTGTCCGATCTCTGCGATCTGAACGCAAACCGCCTCAATCACCTCAAGTCTCTGTACGAGGATATCATGACGCATGTCTCCTTCGAGGATATGCTCAGGAGCAGGGAGCTGGATGCCATTGTTATCGCGACGCCTGTTCACCTGCATCATAAACTTGCCATGATGAGCCTGAAGGCCGGCAAGCATGTCATGATCGAGAAGCCGATGGCGAGCTCGGTCGCTCAGTGTGAGGAATTGGCGAGTGTGGCCCGCAGGATGGGGTTGACTCTGATGGTCGGGCATACATTCCTCTATTCCCCGCATGTAAGGAAAATCCTGGAGATCATCAAAACGGGTGAGATCGGAGAGATTCACTACATCAGTTCACGGCGCCTCAACCTCGGATTATTCCAGAAGGACATCAATGTTGTATGGGATCTCGCGCCTCACGACATTTCGATCATTCAGTATTTGATGAATGAGATGCCCCATGCCGTCAATTGCCAGGGAAATGCCAATGTGACCAAGGGAATTGAAGACATCGGCAACTTGACGCTTATGTTTCCGAGCGGCCGGTATGCGACCGTCCAAACCAGTTGGCTCGACCCGAGGAAAGTACGGGAGATGACGATCGTGGGTTCAAAGCAGATGATCGTCTACAATGACCTGGAGCCGTTGCATAAAATCACGATTTATGACCAGAGAGTTGAAATGCCGCCACATTATGACTCCTATGCCGAGTTCCAGTATGCCTATCATTACGGGGACGTCTATAGTCCCTACGTCAAGCAGGATGAGCCTTTGAGAATTGAATGTCGCCACTTCCTGGATTGCATTCAAAATGGCGAGTCGCCAATCACTTCCGCGGAACAGGCGACGGATGTCGTGCGCATACTCGAGGCGGCATCCGCTTCCCTGCAGCAGGGAGGGGGCGCGTTTCTCTCCACCATGAGGGGCCGGGGGCCGCGTGAGCGTTGGGGTGCTCTCATTTATGAAAACGGCCTCGCTTTCAATAATCGCCCCGGATGTCACGATGGGGCAGCGTGTGAAAATCTACGGATTCGCCAACCTTTATGGCTGTTCCATAGGGGATGACACGAAAATTGGGACTTTTGTGGAAATTCAAAAAGGGGCCAATATCGGTTGCCGCTGCAAGATATCCAGCCATACGTTTGTCTGCGAAGGGGTGACGATCGAGGATGATGTGTTTGTCGGGCATAATGTGACGTTTATCAACGACCGTTTTCCCCGGGCCTCGGTGGAGGGGCGACTGGAGACTGAGAAGGATTGGATTTGTGAGCCGACCCTCGTCAGGAAGGGGGCCTCTATCGGTTCAAGTGCAACGATATTGTGCGGAGTCACCGTGGGAGAGAATGCCATTGTAGGGGCCGGTAGCGTGGTGACCCGGAATGTTCCCCCGAATACCATCGTGGCTGGGAATCCAGCGCGGGTGCTTCGAGCCCTGGAGAAGAAACCATGAATGTTCCGTTTCTTGACCTTAAGGCGCAGTATCGCGCACTGCAAGATGAGATCGGCGTGGCCGTGCGGAGCGTTTTTGAAAGCGCTGCATTTTCAGGGGGGCCTTACGTGGCGAAATTCGAGGAGGAATTTGCCGCGTTTTGTGGAACCCGGTATGCGCTGGGTGTTGGTAATGGAACCGACGCGCTTTGGCTGGCCTTGCTGGCGTACGGGATCGGACCCGGGGATGAGGTCATCACGGTGCCCAATACCTTTATTGCAACAGCCGAGGCGATCAGCTTTTGCGGCGCGACCCCGGTATTTGTGGATGTAAACGAACATACCTACACGATGGACCCGGACGCCTTGAGGAACGCGATTACCACTCGAACGAAGGCCGTGATTCCAGTTCATTTATTCGGCCAGACGGCGGATATGGACCCGATTGCCTTGATCGCGGGCGAGTACGGGTTGCTGGTGATCGAGGATGCGTGCCAGGCCCACGGGGCCGAGTACAAGGGAAGAATGGCCGGGTCCCTGGGTAGTGCCGGCTGCTTCAGTTTCTATCCTGGAAAGAATCTGGGTGCCTACGGCGAAGCCGGGGCTGTGGTGACCAATGACCCGGTCATCGCCGCCAAAATAAAAATGCTTCGTGAGCACGGCCAGCCGAAGAAATACTATCACTCGGTGATAGGCTGGAATGCCCGCATGGATGGGGTTCAGGGCGCCATCCTGAGCGTCAAACTGAAATATCTTGCGGCTGCCAATGAGGCCCGGCGTGCGCATGCGCGGCTCTATCATCACTTGTTATCCGGTGTGCGCGAGGTAGTCCTTCCCGTCGAGGCATCGTATGCAAAGCACGTTTATCACATATTTGCAATCCGGGCCGGGAAACGGGATGAGTTGATCAATCGCCTGGCGGGCAAGGATATTGCGTGCGGTGTGCACTATCCCGTTCCGCTTCACCTTCAGGAAGCCTATGCCCCACTGGGGCTTGCGAGCGGAGCATTCAAGGTGGCGGAGAAGGTTTCGCAGGAGTCCATTTCGCTGCCGATGTTCCCGGAATTGACCAACGAGCAGATCCTCTATGTTTGTGACGAGCTGAAATCGGGCCTGATGGCCCTTGGGTTGTGACGGGTCTATGTGTTGCTGCGTGCTTTCAACACGGCGGGTGGGGCGATCCCGGTGATCGTTGATTCTTGTGCACTACGAAATTCTCAACCCTCTCCATGAGCCTGGCTGGAATGACCGGCTTGGTTCCGAATCCGGTGAATCCGTTTTCAATTCGGCTGAGTGGGCCCGGGTGCTTCACGAAACCTATGGTTACCTGCCTTGCTTTGTGACATCGCGGGAGGGGGCGGGGAGTGCCCTGCTCATGCCCATGATGGAGGTCGACAGTTGGCTGACGGGCCGACGCGGAGTGTCGCTGCCTTTTTCAGACTTCTGTGTGCCTGTCGGTTTGGGGCAGCAGAATGTCAGCGCGGTCATGCAGGCTTTGGTGAAATTGGGGCTTCAGCGTAAATGGCGTTATTATGAAATCCGCAATGATCGGGCCGTGCCGCCCGACCTGCCGCGGTCAGCGAGCTATCTCACGCATACGCTCAACCTGAAGTCAAGTGAAGCGGAACGCTTCGGGCGCCTGGATGGAAGTGTGCGGACTGCGATTCGCAAGGCGGTCAAGTCCGGTGTCGAAGTGTCGTTCAGTGGAAGTCTGGAATCAGTCAGGATATTTTACGAGCTGAACTGCAGGACCCGGCGGCGGCACGGTCTGCCGCCCCAACCTTTCCGGTTTTTCAAGAATGTGCACCAGCACATCATCGATAAAGGATTGGGGAGTATCGTGACAGCCTGGCACAGTGGAAATCCGATCGCCGCCGCCATGTTTTTTCATTCTGCAAGGCAGGTTCTGTTCAAGTACGCGGCGTCCGATTTTAGGGAGCAGCATCTCAGGGGGGGGGACCTGCTGATGTGGAAGGCCATTCTGCATTTTGGCGCGTCGGGTTATGAGTCTCTCTCGATGGGGCGAACGGCGAAGACGCATTCCGGACTCAGGAGATTCAAGCTGGGATGGGGTACCCGTGAAAATGAGATGGGCTATATCAAGTATGATCTTCGCCACGGTGGCTTTGTGGCGGGGACCCCTTTGGTCGGGGAAGAGGGATACAGGATGCTGCGATGCCTGCCGCTATTTGTGTTGAGATGGGGGGGGACGGTCTTTTACCGGCATATGGCCTGAGTGCCCCGGCGTAATTATCGCCCGCCGATTTCATGAGCAGAATCGAGGTCTGATATGTCTGAGTCACATGATTCCGGGTTGACGGAACGAATCAGCATGGCCGATATCTATCACCTGCTATTCCGGCATAAATGCATCATTCTGGCTTTTTCCGGCCTGGGTCTGTCGGCATCGCTTGTCCTCTTTCTGCTTTCTCCCGGTGCTTACGAGTCGGAAGCCACGCTGCTTGTCCGGTATGTTTCAGACTCCACGGTTTTGGATCGAGTGTCCTCCGGCGAGCGCATCACGGCGATGGGCGGCGGGGTGGAGCACATCATCAACTCCGAGATTGCCATTCTGTCGAGCCGTGATCTTGTCGAGAAGGTCATGGAGGCCATGGGGATCCAGCGGTTTCAGAAATTTAAATCCAGGAACCTAGACCGGGCAGGGATAACCGAGAAAGTCATGTCTGCGATCAGGATCGAGGCGCCGAAAAACAGCAACATCATCAGGATATCCTTCGCGGGCCCGACCCCCGAGGTGGCTCGGGAATTCTTGAAGCGTCTCACGGAGGCCTATCTGCAGAAGCACATTGAGATTCATGGCGCGGCCGGGGCATATGAATTCCTATCGCAACAAACGGAACAACTGAAAACCCGGCTTTCTGACACCGAGGAGGAATTGCGAGAGTTGAAGTACTCGGAGGGGATCGTGTCGATCGAGGATGCCAAGAAGACTGTCGCTCAACGAATCGATGAACTGTCGAGGGGCCTTGACGAGCTTGAGACGACGCTGGCGGCGGCAAAGGCCAGGGGAGAGGTCTTGAGGCCCCTGGTGTCCACACCGGGGGTCGCCCGGACATCGACGGTATTTCTGGCGTCGGAGTCCAGCGAATCCTTGCCCGCGTTGCGGTCACGCCTCCAGCGCCTTCAGCAGCGGGAGATGGAATTGCTGTCGGTGTACACTCCCGACAGCATTCCCGTGAGGAGCATACGCGAGCAGATAGCGGAGGCACAAAGGGTCCTGAACGGGGAGAAGCCGACGATCACGACCAACACGGTGGTTGTCGGAGGACCCCCCAGCGAAATTATCCAGGGCTTTATGGAAGAGCAGGCAACGCTGGCATCGATTCAGGCGAGGATCAATATTCAGCGGGAAATCCTGAAGCGAGCCCTGTCGGAAATGAGGAAGATAGACTCGGTTGAATCGCGCATTGTCCAATTGCAACGAAGCAAGGAACTGCAGGAAGTGAATTACAAATACTTCTGTCAGAGCCTGGAACATGCGCGGATTGATGAGGCTCTCAACACAGGCAGGATATCAAACATCAGTATTGTGCAGCCAGCGACACTGCCGCTGAAAATCATGCTCGGCAAGCTGCCCCGTAATATGGCGCTGGTGCTGTTGCTCGGGGTGATGGGGGGGCTGGGGCTGGCCATTTTCCTGGAATATTTTGCGGATCAGTCGCTGAGGCGGCCGCAGGAGATGCTTGCCTCGTTCCGCGTCCCGTTGTTGATGACGGTGCCGGTGGTCAAGTCCGCGTGCAGGGCACGCCAGGCTGGCGGAAAGGGGGCGATGCTCATAAAGAAGGACGGAGGGCAATCTGCCTCGAGTGCCGACTTGGACGACTATTATGAGTTGCTGCGTGACAGGCTGCTGGCCGCCATGGGGCCATCGCCAACATCACCGTTTGTCCTGGGAGTTGCCGGCTGTGTCCGGGGTTCGGGCGTGAGCACCCTGGCGGCTGGCCTGGCTCTGTCCCTGGCACGGGGAGGTGATCAGCGTGTGGTGCTGGTGAACACGGATACCGATACCTCGACCCCGCAGATTTTCGGGGTGAACTCCGTGACGGGACTTACGGAGCTGAAGGCCGACGCGACGGGGAATACGGCCGTGACGCAATTCAACCACTTTATGGTGCCATCCCGTGAATTTTTCCAGCCCAGCCCTCCCGCAGGTTGCGCGCCGCGTTATGACACACTGCTTCAGCATCTGCGGAACACCCAGACGGGGTATGTCATTGTCGATCTTCCTCCTGTCAGTGAGACAAGCCTGACCTTGAGGGTCGGTCGGTTACTGGACGGTGCGGTGCTGGTTGTAGCCGCCGAAAAGGTGAGCCGCGGTCTGGCCGAACGGGTGAAGAATCTCCTGGTGGAGTCTGATGTCCGGCTGCTTGGAACCGTTCTTAATAAGCAACGTCAATATGTTCCTGATTGGGTAATTTCAAAATACTGAGATGTGACTGCCATGAACTCCGCGCCGTCTTATAACTTATTGCGGTACCGTTATGCGGTGAAGTCGATGCTGCCCAGCTGGGCAGTCTTGCAGATTCGTCAGGCGATCGCCCGGCGTATGTTGCCTTCAGTTTCTGGTGTCTGGCCCATCCTTGAATCCGCGGGATCCCCCCCCCCGGAGTGGGCCGGCTGGCCTGATGGTAAACGCTTTTCCGTCATTATAAGCCATGATGTGGATACAAGGCGCGGTCTGGAACGCTGCAGGCTGATTGCCGATCTGGAGGAACGCATGGGGTTCAGGTCGGCCTTCTATTTTGTCCCTAAGGGGAGGTATGAAGTTCCTGAATCGCTTCGGAACGAGTTGGTGGCCCGTGGGTTTGAGGTGGGGGTGCATGGCCTGTATCATGATTGGCGCACCTTCACGAGCCGCGATGTCTTCGCGCGCCGCGCGCCGCGCATCAACTATTATCTCAGGAACTGGGGCGCGGAGGGATTCCGTGCCCCTTCCATGATCCGCAACCTGGACTGGATTGGTGAACTCAATATCGATTATGACGCCTCAACATTCGACACGGATCCCTTTGAGCCCCAACCCGGGGGGGTCGGGACGATATTCCCGATTTGGATGAAGGGGCGTCATTCCCGGCCGGGTTATGTTGAACTTCCCTACACGCTGCCGCAGGACTACACCCTGTTCGTGCTGTTGCAGGCCACGGGTATCGATGTCTGGAAGCGCAAGCTGGCTTGGATTGTGAAAAAGGGCGGGATGGCCTTTTGCGATGTGCATCCCTGTTATGCGGATCCATCCGCCACAGCATGCGCGGTTGACGCCTATCCCATGGAGTATTATGAGGCTTTCCTCAAACTGATAAAAACCGAGTATCGGGATCAATACTGGCATGTTCTTCCCAGGGAGCTTGCGACGTGGTGGCGTGCGAAGAACGCCCCCCGTGCGGTCTTACAGTCTGTAAAGACGAGTGCGCCGCGCGCGGTCACCCATCATCCGGAAAAAATCTGGATTGACCTCGATAATACCCCGCATGTTCCTTTTTTCAGGCCGATTATCCGTGAACTCAAGGACAGGGGGTTCGATGTTGTCGTCACGGCGCGCGATGCGTTTCAGGTGTGGGAACTGGCTGACCGAATGGGGGTCGACTGCACCAAGATCGGCCGGCACTACGGCAAGCATCAAATTCTCAAGGGAATCGGGCTCTGTTACCGCGCCTCCCAGCTGGCTCCCCTCATACGCCGCGAGAAACCCATTCTGGCCGTTTCACATGGATCCCGGTCCCAAGTGATCCTGTCGTCCCTGTTGCGAATCCCCAGTGTCATCATCAGCGATTATGAACACGCCCGAAGTATTCCGTTTTTCCACCCGACCTACCACATCATCCCCGATGTCATTCCCGATAATGCGATCGCGGGAGTGCGCGAGAGTATCTTTCACTATCCGGGCATCAAGGAGAACGTCTATGCACCGGACTTTGTGCCGGATTCGATTCTTCTGCATGAACTTGGGATTCGAGCTGATGAGACTGTGGTCGCGGTCCGGCCTCCCGCCACAGAGGCCCATTACCGGGCTCCATTAAGTGATATTCTTTTTGATGCGACCATGTCGTTTCTGCTGACCCTGCCGGCAATTCGCATCATTCTTGTTCCCCGGAACAAGAAGCAGGGAGATCTGCTCGGGGCAACCAGGCCGGCATGGTTCATGGGCAACAAGACCATTGTCCCCGGGTACGCGGTCGACGGACTTAATCTGTTGTGGCATTCCGACGTGGTGATCAGTGGAGGCGGGACCATGAACCGGGAAGCCGTGGCGCTGGGTGTTCCTGTCTACAGTATATTTGGCGGTGCGATTGGCGCCGTTGACCAATATCTTTCCGATATCGGCAAGCTTACCATTATTCGCAATCCCGATGAGCTGCCGGCGCAATTGAAAATCATGAAGCGTGACAAGACCCTCCAGGCGGTTGACTCGGGCCGAGAGACTCTGCGAACCATCGTGTCCCACATCGTGGGAATGGCCGAGATGAGTACAGCGCACCTGATTTAAGACGAGGAGGCAATCCTGTTTATGCTTCTGGTCGTATTTACTCTTGATTATGAAATCCACGGCAACGGGGAGGGCTGTCCCTACCAGCTGATGGTTGAACCCACCAGAAGGCTGCTTAATCTGTTTGACGAGTATGGCGCCAAGCTGACAATCATGGCGGATGCCGCTGAAATCAAACGGTTTTCTGATTACAAGGAACAAACCGGGCATGATGAATACCATGGCGACGTGATCGTGGCGCAGCTTCAGGACGCCGTCAAGCGGGAGCATGACGTGCAGCTTCATCTACACTCGTCCTATTTCAATGCGCGTGAGGGGGCTGGGCATTGGGCGCAGGACTGGTCGGAATACAATCTGGCGGGTTTGCCGGCAGAGCGTGTGATGGAATGCATCGGTCTCGGGAAAGACACACTTGAACAGGCGATCAAACGGGTTGCGCCGGAATACCGGTGTATCGCGTTTCGTGCCGCCAATTGGTCGATGACCCCGTCCCGCACCATGGTTCAGGCGTTGATCAAGAACGGCTTCAAAATCGACTCCTCGGTATTCAAGTATGGCCGCCGCTCCGGACTGGTGAACTTCGACTACCGGTTGGCTCCCAGTGCGCTTGTCCCATGGAAGGTTGATGAGAATGACATCTGTGCGCGGAGCGAGACCGGGCAACTTCTGGAGTTTCCAATCTACAGCGAGAACCGGTGGATCGGGGCTTTTATCACTCCTCAGCGAATTCACAGGCTTTTCCAGAGTTGGCGGTACCGGATATCCCGTACCCCGGCAGTTGCGGAAGTGGATCGTTCGGTGAGCAGGGAGTCGGGGGGGCGACGATGGAGGCTCCTGTCCATTCTGGGGAGCAGGCACGCCTGGAAGGCGGACTTCAATCAATGTGGCGGGCGGCAATTAATCCGTGCCCTTGAACGTGCAGAGCGCGCATCTGAATGCAGGGGTCGTGATGTGCCTTTTGTACTGATCGGCCACTCCAAACTCTTTACCCGTTACAATGAAGCACGCTTGCGGCCGTTGTTACGCTTTATTGCCTCTCAACCCGAACGTTTTGGCTTTTCGACGTTTACGGAACTCGATTCACGGCAATACGGAAGATCCGGATAACTATCATCCGGGTTATGACGGAAGGCACATATGCCGAATTCATCAGTTAAGGCCCTGGCAGCCGAGCCGGTCATGGTTTCGGTGGTCATTGTCAGCTGGAACGCCAAAAAGTATCTGGCGCAATGCCTCGGTTCACTCACCCGGGGTGTTAGCCCCTTATCAATGGAAATTCTAGTGGTGGACAATGCCTCCACGGATGGCTCTCCGGACTACGTTGAGGAGAATTACCCACAGGTGCGCCTGATCCGGAATCAATCCAATCTGGGTTTTGCCAAGGCTAATAATTTGGGGATCAGGATGTGTCGCGGAAAATACCTCTGCCTGATTAATTCCGATGTCGAGGTCCTTGATGATTGTGTCGCGACGCTTGTGGCCCATTGCGAAGCGAACCCGGATGTCGGCATGGTTGGTCCTCGTATCATCGGGGGCGACGGAATTTTCCAGCATTCATGCCGGGGGTTCCCCAGTCTTTGGAATATGTTCTGCCGTGCGCTTGCCCTTGATGTGTTTTTCCCCGGGGTGCGCCTCTTCGGGGGGTATTTATTACACTTCCGGGATCAGGATGCCGCGGGGCCTTCTCCCATACTGAGCGGGTGTTTCTGGCTGTTGAGGCGGCAGGCTCTGGCCGGGGTGGGGTTGCTTGACGAGGATTTTTTCATGTACGGCGAAGATATGGACTGGTGCAGGCGGTTCTGGAGCGGCGGATGGCGCCTTGAGTTTGTCCCCCGTGCCTCCGCGATTCACTATGG
>CAZMSS010000013.1:0-10907 GCA_964568965.1 uncultured Verrucomicrobiota bacterium
TGGAATTGGTTGCCGGACTAGGATTCGAACCTAGACAAGCAGATTCAGAATCTGCTGTGCTACCATTACACAATCCGGCAGAGAAAACAAGGAATGTACCATAGAACCCCAATGATTCAAGGCTTTTTTCCTTCGGTTTACTGGGCTTTTTCAGCATTTCCTGATCAACCGTCCTTTTCCAGAACCGTCCGATGGCGGTCGCAGGCATACCGTGGCATACCCAGGCATAAATCCTTAACGGTGACTTAACGGTGACTAACTTTTGGCGGGAAATGGGGGATCAGGGGCTCAGCGATGGTTCTCCCTGTCCCGATTGAATTTCCTGTTGTTTCTAACTAAGGCGATAGTCAACGTTACGGCTCCAATGATGACTAGGATAATGCCAGTGATTGAATGTCGGACGATTCCGTAAAGAACATCGGCTCCAGGTCGACAGCGGTCTTCATAATGTTTTTCAAAAGGGGCAAAATCGTACCATCTGAAAACAATTTTCAATACGGGAAATTGTTCTTCAAACTGCGTTTTACTCGTTTGATATCGGGGGATTTGTGACCCGCAATTCCACTCATGCAAGGCGATCAACCAGAATCCAGCATATAAACATCCGACTAGGATGATCGCAATTCCTGTTGTTTTCATTTTCTTTATTTCCCCTGATGAACGGTTGGTGCCTCAGCGATAGGACTCCCTATCCCGATCGATCTTTAGTCAAATATCGTCATTATGCCACCCTTGGGAGAGCAGTACATCGTACCCAAAGGTTCAGTTGATAATATCAATACATATCCTACATTCGTCTGGAGAGACACTTTGGCCCCATGAGATCTCAGAAATTCACATTCGCTCTGGGATAGCGTGGCGAGAAATGACTCATTAGTCGCACAAGTCATCGAGTCTTTTCCCTGTGACCACTTGATCATTTTGGAGCATAGCTCCCGAGCAGTTCCAACATCTTGTTCGTGATGAAAACGGCTACGGATCCTGATGACTTCCAGATTGAGTCTTGATCTGAGTGGAGACCCCAAGATAAGGATGGCTGAAAGTCCCACTGCTCCAATGATCACCAGTGTTATCTTGAATCCGAGTGACATAAATATTCGGCAACCCGCCCCTTGGGGGCCTTCTCAATCCTGATGATCATCTGGAAAACTCCTATCATCCAGAAGACAACCGACGCAAAGAGGAGAACAACCCCGGTGCTGTCCGAAACCTGCTGAAAGAGGGATGGTGTTGGGAGGAATCCCTCAATAATGATGCAGGGATGAAACATCACAATGTCGAGAGCCCCGCTGACCGCCTGACATACGGCGAAGGCCTTCAGGAAGAAGGAAATCTGGAGGCGACCGCCTCGACGCTCGTATGAGATGAAGGCCAGAAACCAAATCAGTCCGGACGCCAGCCGAAATATATGCGGGAGAGGGGTAAAGACGAGCGGGACGGTAAAGAGGGCCAGCAGCCAGATCGTGATCAGAATGTATTTCTTTGTCTCGCTTCGCATAACAATGCCAGTCTCGTATTATCCGCCAACCCGGTGATCCCTGTATCTTCCCGGATGAGTGGAATAGTCCGCTCTATCCATATTCTATGCAGTGAGTTTAGCTGGACAAGGAAGGCTGTAAAGGATTATTGGGCGGATTACCCTGGATCACTGTCGGCAGAATGCCGAGATCCATCCTTTCACCAATCCGATGGCGGTCGTAGGCATACGGTGGCATACCCAGGCATAAATCCTTAACGGTGACTTATCGGTGACTAACTTTTGGCGGGTAAACCGAAAGATATCGAATGGACGGCGGGGAGCGTTGGGGGATATAGTCAAACATGGCAGGAAATATGCCCCTTCATCCCCACAAAAAGCGATCTTGGACAGGGTTGATCATCCCGATGGTCGTAATGCTTTGCCTTGTTAAGGAAACATATGATGCCCGCTGGTTCTTTACGGCGAGCTTTCAGCCTCCAGTGCCAATGACTATTAATTCCCTTCGGTCTGCCTCTCCCGCAGAGATTTGCCGGAAAAGGGTTGTCATAAGATGGACGAAGGTCAATGACTCAGGAGTTGTCCTTAATAGTTGGACCGAGAATTCCATCGGGGCAAGGCAAGATCTGAAAACAGTCGCCAAATACTGCGAGCTGAAGAGTTCTGGGCGTGCGGTCATTGTCAAAACCGATACTACTTACACCGGCAAAGTCTACGAGGGAGTCGTACTGCCCCTCCCTCGTGATGTCCGGAAGCTTCTGACAGATATCAATCCCGAGAAGTTCGAGGACCAGTATTGTCCATACTACATTGATACGCTCTATTTGACTGCCCATCGGACATTCTGGGCAATCTTCATTCGAACCGTGGTGGGATTGTTATGTCTGATATACATCGCCAAATGGGTGAAGGGTTCCCCGCCTGTAATTGTGCCGTCCGAAAGTCCGTCGCCACCGATCAGCGATGCCAATCGGGAAGATTATGAGATGTCCGACACGCAGGCGAAGTCGCCGCCTCCGCCAAAGCAGGGAAACAGCATCACGCCTATAGCTGCAAAATTCACAAATGCTGACAACTGGTTCCACGATGAGGCAGGTTTCCCTCGGCCTGACTGGCAGAAGGTCAGGGATTGGATTAATGAGAATGTCCGACCTGAGGACATGAACGAGACCTGGCACGAGATTTCTTGTCTTTGGCTGGATCGCATCCGAGTACGTCTGGGTGCCCCGTATGATCTTTGCCAATCGGCGAATTTTGTACTGTTGTCCGCTCTTGAAACCCAGAAGAGGGACGAAACGCTTCGCTTTCTTGAGAAGACGCTAACTGAGGTGCAGCGTGTTCTTCGGGGGATTGCTTCAGATGAAGGATTCGGAAAGCATGTTGCCATCATGTTCAGGACCGAAGATGAGTATTACCAGTACATTTCGTATTTCTACCCTGATGAAGGCGAATATGCCTGTTCGTCAGGGGTCTTTCTTCACGATGGCTATATGCATTTCGCCCTTCTTTCTGACGATCTGCCCCGTGCCCGCCCGGTTCTCGTGCATGAACTGATTCACAACTGTCTGGCTCAACTCCCCTTGCCTACATGGCTTAATGAGGGGGTCACCTCATCATGGGAGCACGAGTTGCAGGGTTCCCGCCCCTTCAGCATGGATCACGAAATAGCCGAGAGGCATTATGCCTTCTGGAATGAGGAGACCATTCAGGAATTCTGGTCAGGCAAGTCCATTAAGAGGGTGGATGATGGCAACGAGCTGAGCTACAATCTTTCAGAACTGCTGGTTTACCGGATTACGCAAGACATAGCCCCTCCGCCGGATAAGTTCAGGGAGTTTGTTCGACAAGCCGATTACCGTGATGCGGGGAGGGCTGCTGCTAAGAAATACCTCGGAATTGAGTTGTCCGAGCTCGTTGAGGACTTTCTGGGAACCGGGCAGTGGGATCCACAGCCCGATAAGTGGGGTGAGGAGAAAGCCTAGCTGAGCGTTATCCTTAACGGTGACTGACTTTTGGCGGGAAAAGGCGATTTCAGGTCGACACTAGAACCGAATGCTGGTGTAGTATGTGAAGATAGCGGTCTGGTTAAGTGACTATGATTGAGAATGTGTATTCACTATGCGAGCACCTGTTTGGCGGTTTCGGCCTGCTGATCCCCATCTGGTTCTTCCATATCATCCCGATCTGTATAATCGGCATCCCTATCTGGTATTTCTGGCGGAGACGGGTCAAATGGACTGCATGGGATTACGCCGTGGGCTGGGTTCCCTTTCTGGTCTGGGGGGTGCTGATGGTTTGTCATGATAAGGGCAAAACCCTCTCTAACCTTGGCGAAGGAATACTCCTAGGCTTTTTCACCCCTATCGCTCCGATTATCCGAGCCCAGATCAAGGATAGAGTGGACGGCAGAATACTAACTGTGGCGTTGCTGGTGGTGTTATGCCTTGTGGCGGTGGGACTGTGGGCATTTATGCCGGCATTGCCGGAATAGGGAAATGGCATATGCCGAGGACAAAACTCAAGACTGGAATCATTGCTTTCCTGACGGTGATGCTGGTGATTTCGGCAGTCCATAGACTGTGGCTTCAATTCCGCCCCATACCTGTTCGTGTCGGCTTTGTAAGGGCATTCACCCAGAATGAGCTGAACGAGTGGATGAAGCGTCAGGGGGTGGTGCCTCCGGGAACGGTATGGGATACACGACCATACCCTGATGGGAAGGTTGTTGTATCGAAGGCAAATCTCCTGCTCGTCCGTGCGATGGCATCCTGGTGTTGGCTCATGCCGTGGCGTCAGACGGGGATTGAGATTCGCACTCCCACGGATGTCCGCCTCCTTGTGTACGAAAAACACAACACAGAATTGCGGTTCACAAAGGCTGAATTCGGGTGGACGATGACTCCGGACAGACCGCAATGCATTTTGCGGGTGTCGGAAGATAACAAGCCGTGGTTCTCCTTCCATTGAGGGTATCAATAGAGGGGGGGGGCAGAAATGGAAAGCCCCAGCCATTACAGCCAGGGCCTGGTGAGATTACTGACGAGGATATATATCCCCCGTCCCACCGTTGGTATATTGTACTAGAGGTGTATCCCGTTCGATAGGGTGTAACCCTACTGGGATTGCGGGCGTATCCCCCACCCCTGCAAAGGTGAAAACCTTCGCCCTCACCGAAATGATGGCACGCTTGCCGTCATTCCGCCTGATCACAATCCAAGCTATCGGACTACTGGGTCAGTTCACGGGGGGGGCTCAGCGATGGGGCGGACCGGCCAGATGTGTCTTCTGCTTTCTCTGAGTGCCAATTCATCTGACCGGATGGAACAAGAGAACATACAGCAATACGACGCCAAGGATTCCAAGTATTGCATCCACGAAGAGTTCGATGGCTGGGCGATTTCTGAACCTCCTGTTCTTTCCGCAAAACCAATCCCAGAAACTGAATTCATGAGTCGATTCCATTCTGAATTGTCTCATCCCACGCATAATGAGCATCGCCGAGAATGCAAGACCGGCAACGATGAAGGTCCAGCCCAAGGCTATGGAGAAAGGTCTCATTTCATTTTCCCTTTGGTCCAACGCCGAATATCACGGAAGGCGTTGCCGCACAGTGGATTTTCTGGTTCGAAGTATATTCATTTATCTCCGTTCATCATCTTTTCTCGTTCTGCCCTCCGTCTTTCAGCCCAAGCCTTCAGAACCTTTTCGTTATGCTCCTGAAAATGCCGTTGGGATTGGTAGAACTCATGCCTCACCGTTTCGTATTGATGAAGCACCGCTCGTACTACTGTGTCCAGGATTTGGAATAGGGCGACAACGGTCACCACTATCACTATGAAAGATGAAATGATTCTTGTGAAATTCGAAAAAGCGTCCGTCAAGCACAAGCTGAAGACAAAAAAGACCATGGCTTCGGCAGGTGTCTTGACGAGCGGGGAAATGAACTGCTTGAAGGAATAGTCAATGTTGGTGCAAAGATTGTGGAAGTCCAGAACGGCAGGAGAGAAATGGTCCTTAAGGGCTATCAAGGGGTTTATGTTTTTCTTGAAAAATAGGTCTTTCTCGTCCTCAGTTGCGAGCATCTTTGCCTTTTCGTAAAGGGGTGCAATTGCTTCATTGTCGAGAAACCATATCCAATGGTTAGCTCGCAGAGCAGTCTCTTCATCGGCACGGGAGACGAAGGGCGATTTCTCAAAATTCGGGTCAGCTGCATATGGTTTGGCAGCAGGGGTCTCCAGGAGGAACCTCCGCTCTAAATTCGCAATCCATTGCTCAAGGCGTTGGCGGTAGAGTTCTTTTGATTTTGTAAGAGAGTCGTGTCGAAAAACCAGGAAGATGAGATCTCCTGCCAGAATGGCCGCAAAAGCCTGAATCAGAGAACTGACCAAATATCTGTATGTTTCTGCCTCCATCACACCCTCGCTTTATTTCCGGTAGTGTAGTCTCTGTTCACTTATTGCTCGTGTGAATATGTATGTGCGTAAATCTGACACCAAAATGAACCTTTGGCGTTTTGCCGTCAAGGAAGACTCCGTCAGAAGAGAACGGCCATGGCAGAAACAAGGTTTCACGACGCCTTCTTCCGCCGTTCCAACTCTTCCAGCATCGCCTTCGCCGTCCTCGCCAGCTCGTCGTCGGGAATTGCGGTCACATCAGGGGTGGCCACGGGCGGGACAGATCGACGAGAGAGAGCCATCTGCCCCCCTCCGTTTTCGAGCTTGAGCCGGCCGTATGAACCGGAATATACTGTAGACGTGCAAGGGGAATAGAGGGAGATCGATAAGTGTCATGAGCATGAGAGTGTTAGTTCTTGATGATGATCCGGTCATGCTGGCCTTTCTTCAGAAACTGCTGGAGGGGCGCGGCTATAAGGTGACGGCTTATTCCAACCCCGCCATTTGTCCGCACTTCACGGCCCGAGCGTGCCCCTGTACCCCCGACAAACCCTGCCCCGATATCATTATCGCCGATCTGGTCATGAGCACCGTCAACGGAATTCAGTTCTACGAGGAATTGAAGCGCAAGGCGTGCAAGTGCAAGAACATCGCCCTGATTTCGGGACTGTGGACGGAGTCCACCCTCAAGTGGGCCACGGAGGCCGGCGTGAAAGTCCTGAATAAGCCGGTCAACCTGGAGCAATTGAACGGCTGGCTGACCGAAGTCGAGTCCCGCACGCCCCCCCCCTGACCAACCTCAGGCCTGCTCCGACAACTCCATGCGAGATTTTAACGGAAGCATCAGCACGATTGATGTGCCTTTCCCGGGCTTGCTGACAATATCCATGCTCCCTCCAAGCACATCGGCACGCTCCCGGATGCTGAACAGGCCGAATTTCCGCGCCCCGTTACGGGACGGGTCAAACCCGCGCCCCTTGTCGGCGACCTCAACACGGACACGACCCCGTCCCTGCGGTCTCACCCGGACGATGACGGTTTTGACCCCCGCATGCTTGACCACATTCAGCAGCAGCTCCCGAACGGCCTCGAAAACAAAAATTCCCATCTCCTCCGCAACACGCTCTGAAACCGCTTCCGCCCGGACAATTACAGACAAGTCGAATTTGTGCTTCATGTCCGCCGCCAGCCAACGCAGGGCTGTTCTCAAACCCTGCTCATGAATAATGGGCGGCCTGAGATCCATTGCCAGTGAGCGGGTCACCTCGATCGCCTTGTCCAGCATATGCTGAACCCGGTCCGCCGCAGCCGTAGCCGCTGGTGTCAGGGCATGATCATGGAGCTCGCCGATCCTGAACTTCGCCGCCGCCAGCCATTGCTGGAGGTCCTCATGCAGGACATGGGCAATCCGCCGCCGCTCGCGATGCTCGACCCGGATGATCTCCTCCGCCAGGGCCTGAAGCTTGGCCGTGCGGTCCCTGACCTTTCGCTCCAGCTCGTCACGCCCTTGCTCAAGCTGCCGCTGCAACGTTTTGAAGGCGGTAATGTCATTGAACATGACAAACACCTTGCTGGCGACAGGTACACCAAAGATAAACGTCGTCTTCACGGTGCCGTCCTTGCAGGTCACCTGATACTCATCCCCCTTGATCTCGCAGTTCTCATCCAACGCCTCGCGGACATACCCCATCCAGCGGGCCATCACATCCCGCCGGTATCCCTGGTCCGGATAGGCCCTGCCCCACCAGTCATCCATCGTGGGAATGTCCGCGTATGTATACCCGAAGGTCTCGACGGCCTTCCGGTTGATGTATTCAATTTTCCCGTCCATCCCGACAATGGCCATGGACATGGGGGATTGCTCAATGATCTTGCGAAGCAGAATCTCGCTTTCCGTCCTCGCCACCCCGTCCTCCTTCGGCGAGGGCCAGTCCAGGAGGACAGGCGCGCCCGTTTTCTTTTTCTGCGGCGGGAGCTTAGCTTTATGTGTCTTTGCCATTGATCTACCAGATTTAAACTATTGAAACCTAGGCGATGCACTCGGCAGTGTCAACCCTCCAACCTCACCCATAAAAAACCGACCTCGCCTCCAATCCTGATTTCACCTCGAGATACCCACACCCGCGAGGATGACATTAATGTACTATCCTAGATAACGGATACGGAATTGTAACAACCATTACGCAAGCGCACAACGCCGTAATATTTTTTCATGTTCGCATCCTGCTGATTACAAGCCTCTTGCGTCGCGCCGACAGCACCACGGGCGGTTACTTGGCACGCATAATGGTATTACGAAAGACCGCGATGAATTTTATTGAGAAAACAACAACAAGAGAAAAAGGAGGACATGTGAAAAGGTTCGGATTGATGACAGGACTGATAGGAACGGGAATGGCACTGGCGGGAGCGTTGCCCGCCCTGGCACAGGAAGCTGCCGCGAATGTAACCGCTGCAGTCGTTGCCTCTCCGGCTCCTGCTGCCGCCGCATCCGCCGTGAATGCGGGCGACACCGCCTGGGTTTTGGTCAGCACCGCGCTGGTCATGCTCATGACGATCCCTGGACTTGCCTTTTTCTACGGGGGCCTGGTCCGCAAAAAGAACGTGCTCTCGGTTCTCATGCAGTGCTTCTTCCTGATGTGTGCCATTAGCCTTCAGTGGGTGGTCTTCGGGTACTCCCTGTCGTTCGGGCCTGATGTCAAGGGACTGATCGGCAATCTGGACTGGGCCATGCTCAAGAACGTGGGATTTGAGCCCAACGCCGACTATGCCGGGACGATCCCGCACCAGGTCTTCATGATCTTCCAGATGATGTTCGCCGTAATTACCCCCGGCCTCATCATCGGGGCTTTTGCCGAGCGCATGAAGTTCTCCGCCTTTGTGGTGTTCATGGTGCTCTGGGCCACGATTGTCTATGACCCCGTGTGTCACTGGGTCTGGGGCATCGGCGGGTTTGTGCGCAAGATGGGCGCGCTGGATTTCGCCGGTGGTACTGTTGTTCATATCAACGCCGGTATCGCGGCTCTCGTCGCGGCCCTGGTGCTTGGTCGCCGGCTCGGACACCCCCACAAGCTGTCACCCCCGCATAACCTGCCGTTTGCGGTGATGGGCGCGGCGTTACTGTGGTTCGGCTGGTACGGCTTTAACGCCGGAAGCGCCCTCGCGGCGAACGGCCTGGCGGGCAGCGCTTTCGTGGTGACACATGTCGCCTCCGCGGTGGCCGGCCTGGCCTGGGCGACGATGGACGTGGTGTTCAACCGGCGCATGACGGTGCTCGGCCTGATCTCTGGCGCGGTGGCCGGCCTGGTCGCCATCACCCCGGCCGCGGGCTTCGTCAATGTCGGCGGCGCCATCTGCATCGGCCTGGGCGCGGGAGTCATCTGCTACCTGTTCGTCACCTTTGTGAAGGAGAAACTCGGGTATGACGACGCCCTGGATGCCTTCGGCGTTCACTGCGTGGGTGGTATCTGGGGTGCCCTGGCCACGGGACTGTGGGCAACCACAACCGTCAACAGCGCCGGTGCCAACGGCCTGTTCTACGGGAACCCCGCCCAGTTCATCATCCAGCTCAAGGCGGTGGCGATCACCGTGGCCTACTCCGGCGTGGTCAGTTTCATCCTGCTCAAGATCGTGGACGCCCTGATCGGACTGCGCGCGACGGAACAGTCTGAACGGATCGGTCTGGATCTCACGGATCATCGCGAAACCGGTTACACCGTCCTGGACTAAGACAACAACCAACATAACGACGAAGTTAAGGAGATATAAAAAATGAAATACATCGTAGCAATAATACAGCCCGACCGGATGGATGAAGTCCTGGAACGGCTTACAGCCAGCAAGGTCCACCTGGTCACGGCCTCAAGCGTGATGGGGCGCGGGCGCCAGGGCGGCATCGCCCAGGTCTACCGCAGCCACAAGGAGGCCGGTAACCTGCTGAAGAAAATGAAGCTCGAGATCGCCGTGAATGACGATTATGTCAAGGCGGCCATCGAGGCCATCACCGCCGGGGCGCGAACCGGGGAAGTCGGGGACGGAAAAATCTTCGTCCTCGACCTGGAACAGTGCATCCGCATCCGGACCGGCGAAACGGGAGGCGAGGCCATCGGGTAAATACCAACCATGCCGCGGGTGGCGGCACCCAAAGGGGACGCCGCCACCTCGGTGAACTTAATAAAGACTACGCAATACAGAAAAAGAAACACCAAGGAGACATGATCATGAAAAAACTAGTAACAGCAATGATGGCGGGCATTCTTTGCGCGGGTTCTGCATCGGTGGGTCTGGCGACCCCCTCCACCCAGATATGGATTCCCTCTACGGATATTCAGCCTTTCAACGTCTGGCACCTGGGACTGGACAACTATGTACGGGCGTCTGACACATCGCACTTCACCGCGGGGCAGCGCGACCCGAACATCTACGATGCCGGGTTGACGGTGGGCATACTCCCCTTCGAGTCCATCAAGGCGGAGGTGGGGGTCGACTACCTGGTGAATGGAACGGCCTATGACAGCAAGCCGTTCTACTTCAACGCCAAGGTGGGTGTTCCCGAGGGGACCCTCTACACGAATTCCGCCGCCCTGAACTCGCCCGCCCTCGCCGTGGGTGGATTCAACTTCGGGACGGATTCGAAGAGCGGTAGCGCTACCCGGACCGACCAGAACATTGTGTACGGCGAAGTGGGACAGACACTGCCCGCTTTCGGCGCCATCCCCTCCCTGGGCCGGTTCTCGGTCGGCTACTATTCAGGGAACAAGGATGTGCTCCTCGGCACGGATGGAAGCGCCGCCAATACGGGGATCCTGGCATCATGGGATCGCACCATGAGCGAGATCTCCGACAAACTGTGGCTGGCGGTTGACTATATGGGCGGCGGAAACTTCAACAGCGGCGTCAGTTTCGGGGCGTCCTGGGCTTTCTCCAAGAACGTGTCCGTGATCCTCGGCTACGACATGTGGGACAAACCCACCCTCGCCGGGGCCAATACGTTTACGGCCCAGCTGGACATCAACTTCCCGTAGTTCAGGGCTTCT
>CAZMSS010000013.1:11007-29022 GCA_964568965.1 uncultured Verrucomicrobiota bacterium
TTTTTTTCTCGTCTTCCGGCGGCGAACAACAACAATAGGGATCCGTGAATGGATCTTTCATTTTCCTGACCGTCTTTATTGGCCTCTTCAGCGCACTGTCGCATGCCGCCGACACCCCGTCATGGAAGAAGGTCAGTTCCCCCCACTTCATCGTGATGTACACCGGCGAAGAGGCCCTAGCCAAAACCGTTGCCGAGCGGGCGGAATCCTATTACGCCGCCATCGCGACCGATCTGGGATACACGCGGTACAAGAATTTCTGGCTCTGGGACAACCGGGCGAAGATCCTGATCTACCCCACCCCGGAGTCCTTTGCAGAGGCCTGCAATGCCCCCGCCTGGGCCGCCGGGCGGGCCAACGCCCAGCGCCACGAAATCGCCAGCTATCGACAGAGCGGCGAGGGTTTCCTCTCCGACCTCCTGCCGCATGAACTCTCCCATCTCATCCTCAGCGATTTCATCGGCGAAACCCGCGTCCCCCTGTGGCTCACCGAAGGATTCGCCCAGTGGGAACAGGGCGGACGCAAGCCACCGTCGGCAGGCCGGCTGATGCCCCGCCACTTCCCCCTCAGGGATCTGACCGCCATGGATATCCGACGCGACAACGACCGGGATCGGGTGCTCATTTTTTATGCCCAGTCGGCCAGCGTCGTGGGGTTCCTGATCAAC
Organism: uncultured Verrucomicrobiota bacterium; assembly: GCA_964568965.1. GTDB lineage: Bacteria > Verrucomicrobiota > Kiritimatiellia > CAIKKV01 > CAITUY01 > JAABPW01. The sequence goes on from CAZMSS010000013.1 coordinate 11,676, forward strand.
TCCTACGGCGGTGATGCGTTCGGCTCCTTCTGCCGCGCCCTGCGCGATGGCAAGGATCTCTCCGCCGCCCTTGCCGCCGCTTACCCCAATGACGCACCCTCCCTCGACGTCCTTGAGAGGAAGTGGATCACGCCAAAGTAGAACGGGAAAGACGCAAGCTGATCCACTGCGGGACGGTCTTTACCACAGGGGCAGTCTTTTGCTAGGGTGTCGGCATCATGAGAAAAATGCTTTGTCAACCGCTCCGGCTTTTCGCCTGTCTCCTGTCTGCCAGCCTGCTGTCATCCTGCGCCACCGTCCCCGAAACCGGCCGCCACCAGCTGCTCATCACCAGCGCCCAACAGGAAACGCAGCTGGGGCTGACCGAATTCCAGAAACTGAAGCAATCCACCCCCATCTCGACGGATGCCGCGCTGAACGCGCTGGCCCAGCGGGTTGGGCAGCGAATTGCGGCGGTCGCGCCCCTTCCCAACGCCAAATGGGAGTTCGTGGTTTTCAATGACAACAAAACTGTCAACGCCTTCTGCCTCCCCGGTGGAAAGGTTGGCATCTACACCGGCATCCTGCCCATCACTCGCGATGAGGCCGGGTTGGCCACCGTCATCGGACACGAGGTGGCCCACGCCGTGGCCCGGCATGGCGGGGAACGCATGTCCGAGGGCCTGTTAATCCAGTTCGGCGGGCTGCTCCTCGATGAAGCCATGCGGACGAACACCGAGGCCGCCCGCACCCTGGCACTTGGCGCCTACGGGGTCGGCAGCAGTCTGGGCGTTGCCCTGCCGCACTCGCGCCAGCAGGAACTCGAGGCCGATCACCTCGGACTGATCTACATGGCACGCGCCGGCTATGATCCCCATGCCGCGGTGGAGTTCTGGCGTCGATTTGCCGAATACAACAATAAACAGGGTGGACACACCCTGCAGTTCCTCAGCACCCATCCTGTTGATTCCACCCGCATTGCCCAACTGGAAAAGGAAATCCCCGGCGCCATGGCGGAATACCAGAAGGCAGGGCACTGACTTTAGTCTCGACTGATTACCATGAAACAGAAAGACTCGAGCAGAATCATGAAAAACCCCCGTCTTCCCATGCTGATCATGGCCAGCCTGTGCCTCATGACTCCGCACCGGGTGTTTGCCGACTCCCAGCCGGATGCAGGAATGCCCCTCATCATCAGCCGGATGGCCGCCGATCGCCAGGATGTGCTCAACGCCACCGACCTGCCCGGGGCCGCAATCCGCTTCGACCGGCTGAACTCCCTCTACACCCAGTGGCTGGCGAGGCTCCAGTCCGTTGATTTCGATTCCCTCCCGCTTGCCGAAAAGGCGGACTACATTCTCCTGCGCAACGATCTGGAGCACGGCCTGGATGAGGTGGCCCAGGACCGCAAGAACTGGGCCGAGATGGATCCCGTCCTCACCTTCCGGGGATCCCTCTACGCCCTGGAACAGGCCCGCTGGGAGGGCGTTACCCTGGACAGCCGTGCCGCGGCCACCCAGGTGAGCGAATTGGCGCGGCAAATCAAGGATCTTAAAATCCGTGTGGAGCTGGGACTGAAGAGCGCCCCCTCCAACAGTACCGTCTCCGCCAATGCCCCCACCGGAACGCCCCTCACGGTTTCCTCACCCCTGGCCAACCGGGCCGCGGCCGCAGCCACCCAGCTCCGCGGCACACTGAAGACCTGGTTCACCTTCTATGACGGCTTCCGGCCGGACTTCTCCTGGTGGGTGAAGAAACCGTACGAGGAAACCGACAAGGCCTTGGAAGAGTACATCAAGGTCCTCCGCGAAAACGTGGCGGGACTGAAGGGGAAGGACGATGATCCGCTTGTCGGCCAACCTGCAGGCGAAGCCGCCGTGGAATCCGCTATCCGCCACGAATTCATTCCCTATGACGCCGCCGCACTGCTGTCCCTCGGCGAACAGGAAATGGCCTGGTGCGAGCGGGAGCTGAAGCAGACGGCCCATTCGATGGGATTCGGCGATGACTGGAAGGCCGCCATGGCGAAGATCAAAGCCGACTTTGCAGCCCCTGGCGGACAGGACATGTGGATCAACACCACGGCACGGGAAGCAACCGCCTTTGTCCGGCAGCACCGGCTGGTCACCATCCCCCCCCTATGCGAGGAAACCTGGCGCCTGACCATGATGCAGCCCGAGACGCTCAAAACCATCCCCTACGCCGCCTACAACGGGCAGGCCATGATGGTGGCCTATGCCCGCGACGACATGAGCCATGAGGACAAGCTCATGACCATGCGCGGCAACAACCGCCACTTCATGCGTACCGTAACGCCCCATGAGCTCATCCCGGGCCACCATCTCCAGCGTTTCCAGGCAACCCGGAACCACCCGCATCGCGCCCTCTTCAGTACGCCGTTTTACGTCGAGGGCTGGGCTCTCTACTGCGAACGACGGCTCTGGGACCTGGGCTGGGCCACCACGCCCGAGGATCGGCTCGGCATGCTCTTCTGGCGAATCAACCGGGCTGCACGCGTGGTGGTGGCCCTCCAATTCCATCTGGGTAAAATGTCACCCTCCGACATGGTCGATTTCCTGGTCACCCGTGTCGGGCACGAACGCCTCGGGGCCACCGGCGAAGTCCGGCGTTTCATCGGCGACAGCTTTCCCCCGCTCTACCCCGCCGCCTATACGCTGGGCGCACTGCAACTCGAGGCGCTCCGCCGTGAACTTGTCGTTCCCGGCAAGATGACGGAGCAGGACTTCAATGACGCCGTTCTCCTTGAAAACGCCATGCCCATTGAATTGATCCGGGCCCGGCTGTTGAAACTGCCCCTTGCCCGCGACACCCGTTCCACCTGGGACTTCGCCGGAAAGGCGGGCCATCCCTGACATGTACCTTGATTTCTTCAAACTGACCGAACTGCCGTTCAACATCACGCCGGACCCCCACTATCTCTTTATGTCACGGCATCACCGGGAGGCCTATACCCACGTCATGTACGGCATCCGGGAACGGAAGGGGTTCATCCAGCTCACCGGAGAAGTCGGCTCCGGGAAAACCACCCTCTGCCGGGCGGTCCTCGCCGAACTCGGCCAGAACGTCCAGACCGCGCTGATCCTCAACCCCTGCCTGACCGAGGCGCAATTGGTCCGGGCCATCCTTCAGGATTTCGGGCTCAAGACCACCGGCAAGGATATGCTCGCCCTGATTCAGACGCTCAACACCTTCCTGCTGGCCAAGATGGAAGCCCGCGAGAACGTGGCCCTGCTGATTGACGAGTCCCAGAATCTGTCACCGAAACTCATGGAGCAAATCCGCCTCCTGTCCAACCTGGAGACCACCCAACAGAAGTTGATCCAGATTGTCCTGATCGGCCAGCCGGAGCTGGGCGACAAGCTCGAGCACCCCTCCCTGCGCCAGCTTCGGCAGCGGATCACGGTGCGCTATCATCTCGGCCCGCTGGACGAAAACGAGATCGGCGCCTATGTTACCCACCGGCTGAAAACCGCCGGCGCCGGGGATCAGCTTGTCTTTGACGCAAAGGCCCTGCACCTCGCCCACCGTTATGCCGGCGGCATTCCGCGCCTGATCAACGCCGTCTGCGACAACGCCCTGCTGGCGGGATATGTCTCCGGGACCTGGACCATAGACGGGAAGTGCATGAAGCGGGCCATCGCCCAACTTGAGGGGCGCGGATAAAATCATGCTGGTTCAGTGCGTTTGTTTTGATAGACTGGAACGCAACATGACTTGCGGACACATGAACAAAACCGCGCTATCCTTTTTAGCCCTGATCATACTTGTCGCACTCCCGCTCCACGCGGAAACCGTACGGGTAGGCGTGACACTCCATCCCCCGCTGACCGTTCTGGACCGGGAACACGGAAAACCCGCGGGATTGTTCATTGACCTCCTCGAGGGCATAGCGGCCCAGAAGGGGTGGAAACTCGTCTATCAGGTCGATACCAGCCCTGCCATCCTGAACAAACTGGCACGTGGCGACATCGACCTGCTTGTTCCGGCGCCGCTGCCCCTCGACGGCTCCGAAAACCTGGACTACACCCAGAGCGCCATCATCACCTCCCATGCGCAGATCATGCTGCCCCCGAAAAGCCTGATCTCCTCCATCCGGGACTTGAACGGCAAAACGGTCGCGGTCGTCCGGGACGATATCCATTACGCCCGTTTTCAGGAGGCGCTCCGGTCAAGCCAGACACGTTGCCAGCTTGTCGAGATGCGCAGTTATGACGATGTCATGAAGGCCGTTCAGGGAAAGCGCGTCGACGGCGGCCTGGTGGACCACTTCTTTAACGCCCGGGAGGGCGGGTCGTACGGGCTGACGACCAGCATCATCACCACGGGCCCGGTGGATTTCCATTTTGCGGTGGAACGCGACAACAACCGGCAACTCCTCCTCAAGCTTGAGGACGCCATCGCCTCCCTCAAGCGGCAAAGGGGTTCCTTCTTTTACGAGACCCTCTCCCAATGGACGGACAGCGAGGGCCTCCTCACCCCCCTCGTAAGGGGGGGACTGATCATACTGGCCCTTTTGGGCGGGACCGGCCTGGTTGTACTGCTCATTTACCAGGCGCGGTACAGCTCCGGCCGGCAAACTGAAAAACTGGTAGCGGCAAACCGCCAGTTGCTGAAAACCGTCGATGACCACCTCCGCCGCGAGGAGGCCGCGGAAGCCCTGAAAAACTGGTACCGGACACTGTTGAACAATACGCCCGATGCCATCCTGTTCCTCGGAGTGGACGCGAAGGGTATGCCTGGAAAATTCCTGGAAGCCAACGAAACCGCCTGCATCCGGCTGGGTTACAGCCGCGAGGAACTGCTGTCCCTCTCCCCGCGCGACGTCGAAATCAACCCCGAGAGCGGCTCCACCCCCGTTTATGCCAAGTTACTTTCCCAATGGAAAGATGCCCGCCTGCCTGATGCGCCGCCAGAGGCCGAGAAACCCGCCACCCTGACTTATGAAATGCCATTCCGCTCCAAGAGCGGGGCGGAAATACCCTGTGAGGTCACCCTCCGCGTCCTCGATCATGAAGGGCAACCCGTCATCTATTACCACCTGCACGACATCACCAGCCGGCGGAGGGCCCAGCGGGCGCTCAAGGAAAGCGAACGTCGCTTTTCCGACTTCTTCGCCCGCTCCCCCATCGGTGTCGCCTTGTACAACCCCGCCAGGGAACTGACGGATGTCAACCAGGCCGCCCTGGCCATGTTCGGCTTCAGCGAGCGGTCCGCGTTCTCCTCCGCCAAGCTTCTGGAATCAAAAAATATTTCCCCGGAGGCCCAGGCCACGCTCGTGAAGGGTGGAACTGTCCGCTATGAGAGCGTGATCGACTTCGACGAGGTCAAGCGGGAGAAACGGTTCCAGTCCTCGCGCAGCGGGAAAAGTCACTTCGACATCCTGATCACCAACCTGGGCCTGGACCAGGATTTCCAGCCCAAGGGGTACATGGTCCAGATCCAGGACATGACCGAGCACCGTCGCGCCGAGGAGGCGCTGCACCAGCACGAGCGGATGCTCCGGCAAGCCCAGAAGATGGAAGCCATCGGGACCCTGGCCGGCGGTATCGCGCACGACTTCAACAATATCCTCACCCCCATCATCGGCTACACCGAAATGGCGATCCTGACAGCCAACCCCGAGGACCCCATCCGGCCGAACCTCGAGGAGGTTCTCAAGGCCAGCCATCGGGCAAAGGACCTTGTGAAGCAGATCCTGACCTTCAGCCGCCAGACTGAACACGAGGTCAAGCCCATCCGTCTGGTTCCCCTCGTCAAGGAGGTCATGCAGCTGCTCCGAGGGTCCATTCTGCACACCGTCGAACTGCGAACCGACCTCCAGGTGGAGCGGGATATTGTGAAGGCCGACCCCACCCAGATGCACCAGGTGATCATGAACCTGTGCACCAACGCCATCCATGCCATGAAGGACAAGGGCGGCATTCTCGATGTCGGCATGCGCCAGGTTAATGTCGATAGCCGGACCCGGGGCGCCCTCGCCCGCCTGCGTTACGGGGCCTATGTGGAAGTCTTTATCCGCGACACCGGCCACGGCATGGATCGCGCGGTCATGGACCGGATTTTTGAACCCTTCTTCACCACCAAGCGCAGCGGGGAAGGCACCGGCATGGGGTTGGCTGTGACGCACGGCATCGTGACCTCCCTGCATGGCATCATCACGGTGGAAAGCGAAATCGGCAAGGGCACGACGTTCCACATCTTCCTGCCCCTCGTCGAGCAGGCGGCCGAGCAGGCGGTTACCCCCACCGATCCCCTTCCTCGCGGCAAGGAGAAGATCCTGTTCGTCGATGACGAGCCGGGCATTGTCGCCATGGCAAGCCAGATGCTGACCTCTCTCGGCTACCAGGTGACAACCGCCCTGCGGCCCCAGGATGCCCTCACCGTTTTCAAGCAGGACCCAAAGCGCTTCGACCTCATCATCACCGATCAGATCATGCCGGGAATGACCGGCATGGAAATGGTCCGCGAGATGCACCTCCTCCGCCAGAGCCTGCCTGTTCTGTTGTGCACCGGTTTCAGCAAGACGGTATCCGATCAGGATCTCCTGGCGGAAGGCATCCATGAAATCCTGATGAAACCCATCGTCCTGCGCCAGATCGCCGACGCCATCCGAAACACCCTGGACGAGGCAAAAACAGTCATAAGCGCCTAAGCACCCGCGGCGGGCTTACATCCACTGGCCGGGGCGGGTCCCCGTCAGGCGACTGTCTTCCAGGACCGGAACGCCGTTGACCAGAACATGGGTGACCCCGGAGGAAAGCCGGTGCGGGGCGCTGTAGGTGGCTTCATCCCGGATATCCTGCGGGGCGAAGACCGTGATGTCCGCGCTGTAGCCCACTTTCAGTTCTCCCCGGCCGGCAAGCCCGAAATGGGCGGCGGGCAGGGAGGTCATCTTCCGTACCATCTCCGCGAGGGGAACCGTCCTGCCGTCCAACACCGCCCTGAGAAGTTTCGGGAAGCTGCCGTACGCGCGGGGATGGGGATAGTCGTGGCTCAGCGGCCCCCAAGGCGCCCGCAGGGAGGCATCGGACCCGATCATGACCCACGGCTGCCCGATGATCTTCCACAGGTTATCCTCGCACATCCCCTGGAAAAAGGCGCTGGTCGTCAGGCAATCAGTCTCGATCAGGTGCAACGCCGCATCGACCGGCTCCATCCCCAGGGCCCCCGCCACTTTATCCAGCGATTGTCCTCGAAACCGGGCGTTTGCCTCGGTCGTGGAGCCGATGGTGATGCTGCCCCAGGACCGTTCGGAACGATTCTCCAGAACCTCGGCACGTAATCGGGAACGGGTAGCCGGATCTCGCAGGCGGGCCAGTTCGGCGTCACGGCCGCCCTCGGTGGCCCAGTCGGGAAAAATAACATCCAGTTCGGTGCAGGAGGACAGGTAAGGATAGCGGTCGGCCGCCACCTGTACACCATCGCGCCGGGCCCGCTCGATCGTCGCCAGCGCGGTATCAATCAGGTGCCAGTTCGCCTGTCCCGAGGTCTTCAGGTGTGACACCTGGACACGAACCCCTGTGGCGCGACCCACGCCGGTGGTTTCCTCGAGGGCCTCGATCAGCCGGCTACTTTCACTCCGCATATGGGAGGTGTAGATGCCGTTCTTGCGTTTCACCACCCGGGCGAGCGCATGAATTTCGTCCCGCGTGGCGTACATGCCGGGGGGGTAGATCAGGCCGGAACTCAAGCCCCGCCCACCCTCATCCAGGCTCTGTTCCAGGAGCCGCTCCATCGCCGCCAGTTCATCTGCGGATGCCGCACGTCCCTCATAACCCATCACCGAGGCACGCAGGACATTGTGGCCAACGAGGGGGAAAACATTCACCGCCGGCTTCACCTGCTCCAACAGCCGCCGGTATTCCGCCATGGAGTTCCATGCACCGGGATAGGTATGGGCCTGCCAGTCCGAGGCCATCCTCGCGACGCCCAGCCGGGGTGCCGCCGAGGCACCGCAGTTGCCGACCACCTCCGTCGTCACCCCCTGCGTCACCTTGCTGGGAGCAGTGGGTTCGATGAGGAGATAGGCGTCGGAATGGGAATGCGTGTCGATGAAACCGGGACACACAATCTGATCACGGGCATCAATAACCGTCTTCGCCTCCGCGCCCCCAAGCTCCCCCACGGCGGAAATCCTGTCCCCCGTGATCCCGACATCCATCCGGACCGCCGGGCTTCCCGTCCCATCCAGCACCAGGCCATTGATTAGCTTCAGATCAAACATGAGGACTTCAGCTGATTAAAGGAATGCGGAGTACCTCGTTCACGGCTGGATGGGTTCGCCTGCCTCCGGCGCGGGAACCGCTGGCTCAGCCGGGGCCGGCCCGCTCAAGAGGGCCATGATGTCCTTCTGCACAACATCCAGCTCGGAGAGTTTCAGCTTGGGATCCGTGATGGCAAAAGTCTCGGCGGTCTTCTTATGCTCGTAAATCACCAGGCGTGACCCGTCGTCCATCGTCTTCACTTCCCGCTCCACGAGGACACGCTGGCGTTCCAGCATCACCGCCAGGATATAGATGACACTGGTCTGGGTGGGATCGGCCGCCTCGATCAATTCCCGCAGGAGTGTCTCGGCCGTCTCCTTCTTGATCCGGCGGTCCGGCTCGGCGGGCGGCATCTTGAAGAAGCCCTTCCACGAGCTGTAGCCCGGGTTCGCCGCCATTTCGGTGGCCCAGCAGCCTTCGCAGTAATCACCGCGCGAATAGTCATGCTCCTGGAAAATTAACCGGGTGTGGTAGGACTGCCCGTCCGTGAACCCCGCCTGGCATCCCGCACAGGCCGTCGAACGTGTCTTGATATTCCATTCTTGCGCCATCAGGTGTGCTCCATATAGAGATCGCGACCGTCCCAGAGATAAATCACCCCGGAGATGGCTGTCAGCGCCGCCACCAGGTGAGTCAGGAACATCGTCGTCTTGGTGAAATAGACATCAAACTCTTTCACAAACTGGGCATGGTCGGCGGCGGACAGGAGTGCCGGGATCACTTCCTCCTGCAACGCCACCCCCAGCATGATGACCACAATCGTGATGGTCTGCCAGATCATCTTGTGCTTGCCCCAGGGCCCGGCGGGAAGGACTTTCCCCTGCTGGCTCGCCAGCAATCGCAACCCGGTCACCACGAACTCGCGGCTGATGATGGTGATGACAATCCAGGCGGGAACCACGTTGATAGCCACAAAACTGACAAAGGCGGCGCAGACCAGGATCTTGTCGGCCAGCGGGTCCATGAGCTGCCCGAAGATGGTAATCTTCCCCATCCGACGCGCCAGCATGCCGTCCAGCCAGTCCGACAGTCCCGCAATTCCGAAGGTCAGCAGGGCCAGGGTCTTTCCGAAGGGGATGCCTGAGGTCAGGAAGCCTGCCATCACAAATGTCAGGCCAATACGCCCGACCGTGATCTTGTTTGGAAGATTCATTTCCGACATAGGAGTGTAAGTGTGCTAAGTGCAGGCGGGTAGTGTCAATGACGATCGTCACCCTTTTCGTCGAGAGATCCCCCCACTTTTTTGAGCGAACGGGCCAGCACCACCAGCAGCACCAGGGCGGCCAGAATGATGGCACCGGTCAGGAAAGCCGGGTTATTGAGCCAGATGCCCAGCCCGGCCCGGGCGGGCCGGTAGGCGGGATTCTCACGGGGCGGACCCAGCGACCGCGCCGCGGGTTGCAGTCCCTGCCGCACCGGTGTCAGCACCGCGTCGAGGTCATACACCGGCGCCGGCACATTCCCGCCCCCGTACAACAGGTGGTAGGCCCGGCCCGGCTCGGCCAGCAACAGCACCCGGTACACAGGCCCGAAGCCGCGCAACCGCACACCCGACAAGGGCGGATTGTCGCCGTTCAGGACCGTCACGCGCAACTGCCCCGCGCGCTGCTCGGGAAAATCGATCTCCAAATCCGACCGGACAAATCCCGGCAGGTCCACATCCCGCACCCGCGCCTCGGCCAGGTTACGCCACCGCGCCACCCCGTTCTCGACCACCTGGATTTGCACGCGGGCCATGCGGCTGAAATTCTTAGAGGCGCTCACCAGCACCAGCCGGTTCAGGGGTAGCCGGCCGGTGTCGACGGTGATCTCGGTGGTTTTCTCGCGGACATTTTCCACCACCCCCGGCGCGGGCAACTCCCATTCGCGCCGCGCTTCGCGCCGGTTCTCCACCACGGTCTCGTTGCGCCAGAACCCTATGCCGTCCATGCGGAACGGCGTGCGCAGCAGCTCCTGCGTCCGGATCTCCGCGCCCGCATCCTGCCCGCCCTGCTGGCTTACCAGTTTGACGAGCGGCTGCACCCGCTCCTCCGACGCATTCCCGATCTCCACACGGAACCTCGGGCCCGACCCCGCGGGCAACACGACCTCCGTCCGGCGTACATCGAGGTAGCGGCTGTAATCACAGATGTCCGCGTTTCGCACCAGCGGCTCCCAGACCGCTCCATCCACGCTGCCGAACACCGTGACGGCCCGGACGAAATCGCGCAGCGGCGTGGCGACATCGAACCCATCAGCCCGGGATTCCGAACGATCCAGCACGAACTCGGCTTCTATCCGGTTGCCGGGCAGTTCCTTCAACGCCTTCGCCTTCGAGGCGACGGGGCGGCGCACGATGCGCGTCTCGTTGATGAGGACTTTCTCGACGGCCGAGGGAATTTCCGTGCCGCGGTCGTCGATGACCCGGAGATCGGCATAGCCGTCGGCCGCCGCGCGGTGCAGCGCCGCATCGAGCAGCGCGGCCGTAGCCTCCGTGCGCGCCGGCGCGGACCCCTCCAGCACGCGTTCATACTTGAAATCGTCGGTATTCACCGCACCCAGCGCGAGGCCGGGCGCCAGGGCCAGCAGCGACAACAGCATTGGCTTCATGAGGGGTCTCCTTCCGTCGGGGATTGGAATCGCTGCCGGTACTTCAAATAGACGAACGCGGCGCCGAGCAGCATGACGCCGAGCACGATGAACGCCACGATCTTGTAGAGCGCGTCGAGGTGCGCCAAGTCCGAGAAGAATATCTTCAGGACCACCACCACGAAGCCCGCCAGGCCGGCATAGCGCAGCCCCGTGATGGAGCGGCCGAGGCCGAACAGCAGCAGCGTGAGCGCATAGGCCGCCCAGAGCAACGTGATACCGCCGGCCCGGAGCCCCGGCACAAACCGGCCGAGCGCGGTATTCATCTCCAGCGACAAATACACGAACAGCAGGACGAGCGCGGCAATGCCAACAGCGAGGCCGACGCGGCGCCCAGGCTCATCGCCCCGCGTTTGGAAAAAGATGGCTGAAAGCAGACCGATGCACAGCCCGAAATCCATAAACCGGATCAGCGCCAGCCCGGGGAGGTAGTCGCCCCCATAGCTCCAGCCGTGGTGGTTCAGCTGCCAGCCATCCATATCAAGCCCGAGCAGCTTGATCACCAGCCCGATGGCGAGGAATCCCAGCGCCCGCGGAACCCACTTGGCGCCATCCTGCCGCGCCACGGCCAACAGGAACAAGCCAAGCGCGAACCACGCCAGCGTCATGGCCGGAACCGAAAGGGCCGGCCAGAAGAACCCGCAGGTGCGATACAGCTCGAAGTGGGCATAGACAAACAGGACACCGCACGCCAGTGCGGCGATCAGGCCGCCGGCAGCGCCCTGCCAGGCATTGGACGCCAGGTCATTTTCCGGGGCCACCACGAGGGAACCCGAGGCCGGGGGACGCTGCAGGAACTTCCACGCCACCCCGAGCGAGGCGATTGGCACTCCAATCGACAGGAGCCGCTCGCCAAGGATCTTCAGGTAGGCGACCCACGTGGTATCCGGCGGGAACCACATGGAGAACTGCCGGTGCATGTCCCAGAAGGCGAGACGCCCCACAGACAACAGGCATGCGGCACAGCCGAGCAGGCGCAGGAACCGGCTGTCGATCTTGCCGGCCAGCCACAGCATCACCACGCCCTGCATCGCCCAGCTGGTCGTGATCCACTGCCGGGACAGGGCAAGAGGGGGAGTCATGGCCGTAAACAGCGCGGCCAGCGCCAGGAAGGTGTATAGCAGCCCGCGATCCCGCCGTTTTCCCGCCAGGAACACGCGTGTCGCCACGATGAAGAAGACCGCCAGCGCCAGGGCCGGAATGGCCGCATAGAGCTCGGCGTACCCGGCCGTGATCACCCGGTGGGTCAGGCCGAAGAACATCAGCGCGTTGGCGATAATGCCAAGCAGCTCCAGCAGGCCGGCCTTCTCCCCATGCGCCAGGTTGTGCAGGATCATCACCGCGGCGTAGAGGACAAAGAAGCCGACCAGGAAGGGCAGCACGTCGAGGAAGTCGGCGGCCACATACTGCGTGGCGATCGCCGCCGTCGCCAGACCATAGGTCAGCACCAGGCCGAGGTAATTCAGGAGGGGCCAGTGCCGGCGCCGCGCAATGCCGAGGATGCCGATGCCCAGCAGGAGCATATAACCGAAGAGGCCGGGGAAATTCTTCGTCCCGGTGCTGAGCATGATCGGAGTCCCGTAACCGCCGAGGATGCCGAGCACGGCGACGAGCAGCGAGTTCAACCGCACCGCCAGAGTGCCGGCGACCAGGGTCACCAGCGCCATCAGGCCGAAGGCCGCGAGGGCCCCGATCAGGTGGTAGAAATTACAGGCGGCAAACATGCTGAAGTAGAGGATCGCCAGGCCGCCGCCCATCAGCCCCTGCCCCACCAGCTGGTAGGGCTTCCCGATCATTCTCACGCCGCCGACCAGCATCCCCACGCCAGCCAGGACACTCAACGCCACGCGGGCCTGCGGGCCCAGCATCCCATGCTCGATGGAATACTTAAGAAAAAATCCGACGCCGACGACCACAACCACTATGCCCGCCCGCAGCAGCCAGTTCGTCGCCACCGCAAACTCCCAGGACGTGCCCGGCCGGCGGAATTCATCGCCGATCACAATCCAGTTCCAGATCTTCCTCATGACCTCGGCCGCCTTCACCTGCAATTCATTCGGCACGGCAGGCGGCGGGGGCGGCGCGACCGGCCGGGGAACCGGCGTCGGAATGGCCGGCAGCGGGAGCACAGGAACGGTCCTCTCCATTGGCACCGGCTTCGGCTGGGGTGTTGTGATCGTGACCGGCGGGGGCACCGGGGGAGGAGGTTTTGGCTGGGCCGGCGGCATCTCGCGCCGCGCCATCAGAAGATCCAGCAAGGCCGCCTGCCGTTTCTGTTCGGCCCGCAGCTTGAAGGTCATGATCATCGAAATGACCGGCGATACAATCAGGGCCAGCGCCACCGGAATGACTATCGAAACAATCGTTGACTCAATATCCATGACACCCTCCCGTTTTCATAAACTGGTTATGTGAGCCAACCCTTGCGATTTAATTCATCGGCAAGCACATCGAGCATAACCCTTGTGACACTAGTCGGATCTGAGGCTGAAAGCAAGACATTGGCATGGCGAAAAATCTCATTTTCCCGACGTTTCAGATGCTTACGCCGGCGCCCGTCAGGTCAGTCTCCGCGGGCGTGTTCCCGTATAGGCCAAAATCCGCGCGAATCCAATCAAGCCTTCAGATAGGCCTGCCGTTTGGGTTCGGGAAACTTCTCAATAGCGTACCGGAGCATGGTGCGGGGCATCGTTTTGCAGCGGGGCTTGAGAAAGGCTTCCAAAACGGTGACATCCCGTTTTCCGACCTCCCGGAGCATCCAGCCAACGGCTTTATGCATCAAATCCTCCCGGTCATGCAACAGACGGTCAGCCAGCGCCAGGGCATCGGCGAAATCGCCCTGCCGGATGAAGGTGAAGGTCGCCAAAATGGAAATTCGTCGCTCCCACAAAGACGGGGATTCCGCCAGCCGATAGAGCGGGCGCCGGGACCGGCCAGCCAAATAACCGCCAACCACCTGGGGAGCGGAGACATCAACCAGATCCCAGTTATTGATCCGGGCCGTGTGAGCCAGATAGAAGCAATAGAGCCGGGTCCGCTCAGCCTCGTTCCCTTTCTCGAACTGGCTAACCAGAATGAGCAGGGCCATGAGGCGGTCTTCGTGAACCGCCGACTGCAGTAATGCGTCCAGGGTTGCCTCGTCAGCCGGCGCAAACTCCTTCATAACTTTGCGCAGCACAGGAACCCGAACACCAACAAAAACATCCCCCTCCCCGTATTCCCCGGGGCCGGTCTTGAAGAACCATTGGAGAATTTTGGCGTCCTTGCGGTTACCCAGCTTCCTGATCCGCGCCTGAATACGAGCAGCACTCATAAATCCTGGAGCCTGAAGTCGAATTGGAGATCCATGTCGGCGGGAACCGCCTGACCTTCCTTCTCGGCGGGCTTGAAGCGGGCTTTGCGGGCCGCCGCAAGAGCGGAGTCGTCAAGCGCCGGGTATCCGCTGCTGTTATTCACCACGGCGGATTCGACTTCGCCCTGACGGGTCACCCGCAAGTGTATCGTCACTTTCCCCGTTTCTCCCCTCACCCGGGCAGCATACGGATAGTGGGGCTGTATCCCGGAGAGCGCGATCGGCCGGCCACCACGGTCATCGCCCGTCGCGACGGGAACAGAAGCCACAGGCGGATGTGCCGGAAGGGGACTGGCCACCAGGGCGCTCACGTTCTCCCGGGGCATCTGAAACGTTTCAGATGGCCCTTTTCCCTTCACGGAGGTCGCCATGACTGCCGGCTCGGGAATTCCCGCCGGCCTCGCCTCGGGAATCGGAGCCACGGGCATCAGCAGGGGGCGCACCACGGCAGGAACCTCCGCCACGGCCTGATCCAATACCGGCACTTCGGCAACGACGGGAGCCGGCACTGGAACTGCCGCCAAATCCAATTCCAGACGAGACGATGCAGGTGCGGCCGTCACCGCAGGCCAGTAACGAATGGCACACACAAGAGCCATGGCCCCGGCAAGGTGCAAAGCCACAGCCAGAATGAAGGCCCGGCTCATATCACTGGGCCGCCTCAAGGACAAGTCAAGGGAGAGCCATGGCGCCGACAGCACGCCATCCCCCCCATTGATTGTTTGCGCCATCTCCATCCCCTGCCCTCATTCTGACTTCTGGAGTCCGGCTCCTGAATTCGTTCCCTTAGAACGTCACCTTTACCCCGCCGTACCCGGCGCGGCCCGGAGTGCCATACCCGATCACTTCCTCATACTTCTCGTCAGCCAGGTTCTCCAACCGGCCAAAAAGTGTAACATTCTTATAAACGTCATACGAGGCATAAAGGTTCACAAGGGTGTACCCATCGAGGGTGACGTTCTGGAAGGTGGAAAAGTCCTCATCCTGCCGTTCGCCCACATAAACCAGGCCCACCGTTCCCCGGAACTTCGGGGTAAAGGCATAGGTCGTATCCAGGGCCGCCTTGTTGCGCGGACGGCGGATCAATTCCGTACCGCTCGTCTTGTCCTGGGTGTCCGTGTAGGTATAGGAGGCCCTTACGGAAAGGTCCTTGACCGGCTTGGCGACGACAAATGTCTCCACGCCCCGGGCCTCAGCCTTGCTCACATTCCCGTATGTGGACGTCACAAAGTCGTAGTCAATCATGTCGTTGAACTGGTTTTCGAAATAGGTCGCTCCGACCGTCAGCTTCCCTTCCATGAGATCCTGCTCCACGCCGGCATCCCATCCCTGGCTTGTCTCGGGATTCAGGTCCTTGCTGCCATAGATTGAATAGAGCTGGAACAGGGACGGAGCCTTGAAGCCGGTTCCGTATGATCCCCTGACCCGTGTTCCCGTCGCCACGATGTCGTACACCGGCGCCACCCGCCACGTCGTCTCGGTGCCGAATGTGTCATAACTGTCCACCCGCCCGCCAACCGTGGTCGTCAAGGGGCCGGTGGTCACGATGTCCTGCGCATAGGCGCTCTGATGGCGGGCCGTCTTGCGATCAAACCGGTCCACATACCCCACCGCCTCATAGGTTGACTCGGCCGATTCCTGCTGGTACTCAAACCCTGCGGTCACAAGGTTGGCTTTCCCGAGATACAGGTCGTTCTGCCACTCCAGCTTCTGAAGCAGGCTGTCGAACGTGGAATTGCCCATGGACGAGGTATCATCCCGGCTCTGGCTGCCCCAGGAGCCGCCCAGTCGCGGACGCCACAGCCCGTCGAATAGTTTGGCTTTGCCTTCGCCGTACAGCAGCAGGGCATCTGACTCACCGCGGTCATCGGTATCCATCATCACCCCGTTGACCGATCCATCATAATCATAGCGGGCGTGGTTCCAGCGAACCAACCCGTTGGCCTCAAACTCCTCGACGGGAGTCCATCCCAGCCGGGCGGAGGCCTCTGTGCGGCCATAACCGTCCTTTTCCGTATTGCCATTCCGCTCGCTGGCGCTGGAGATTCCCTGCGAATCCTGACGCGAGGCGCCCGCCGAAAAATTATACCTGTCATTCCCCCCGCGCACCTCCGCCTTTTCGTTGAAGGTATTGAATGAGCCCGCCTCGGCGGAGACTTCACCATTCGCAGGCCCACTGCCCTTCCTGGTGATGATATTGATCACACCGCCGATGGCATCGGCCCCATAGAGGGTGCTTTGCGGACCGCGGAGCACCTCAATGCGCTCAATGTTCTCAACAGGCACCTGGCTGAGGTCGGCGCCGCGGCCGAGCCCGGCAGGATCATTAAGGGGCACGCCGTCCACCAGAACGAGGGTCTGCTCCGACTTTGCACCGCGAATAAATGTCGAGGCCGTGCCGCCGGCACCGCCATTCTGAACCACATCGAGCCCCGGCACCTCGCGCAGGGCCTGCACCACCGAGGCGCATTGCCGCTCCGTCAATTGCTCCCGGTCAACCACTGTGACCGAGCTTCCCACCGAGGACTGCGGCATTTCGACACGGGTCGCGGTAACCACCACTTTCTCCCGCACCACCTCGTTGGTTGTCGCCGCCATGCCGGCCACACCCGCCCCAGTCAAAACCAATCCCGCCAACAACACCTGTTTCTTCATCTTCGTCCTCTTGATTCCCATTCGACCGTTATTCCGCGCATGGCGCTCCCTGCTCCACGCTTCTTCGCCCCATCCGCCATTGCCCACGATCTCTCAACGCATAAACAAAAAAACCTCCGATCTCCCGGATGGAAAATCGAAGGTCTTATGAGTCTGTTTAATGCCTCATTGCTCTTCCATCGCGAAAGAGAGATGAATGACGCAATGCGTCATCCGTCCATTGAGCATGAAGTATTACGTCTTCTGGCTTCCGGCTTCAAATCTACTACCCCACCTTCCCCCCGCACATGCGGGAGTGGCTCAGGGGGTTCGTAGCCGGTTACAGCGGCGCGACCGCGTCTGAATTTCACAGACTTCCGTACTTACTTCACGGCTTCCGGTTATCAAAGAACTGCCGGGGAAAATAGCAGGTCTGCTTCTGGCGTCAATCCTGTTTCCACATCCGGAC
>CAZMSS010000014.1:0-27951 GCA_964568965.1 uncultured Verrucomicrobiota bacterium
CCCGTGAAATGCCATCCCCCGTCCCAGATCTCGACCCAGGTATGATTGCCGCTCTTGTTCGCCCAAAGCGGGGTGCCGGCGATACGCGCCGGCACGCCGACCGACCGGCAGGCATCCACCAGCAGAATGGACAAGCCCGTGCAGCTGGCGAGGCCGCTCTCCATGGTCTCAAACGGCCCCTGGTCCGGGGCGCGGCGCGCCTTGGAGTATTTGACTTTTAACTTCTGGAAAAGCGTCTGATTCAGTGTTTGCGCCGCCTCGGCGGGCGTCTTGCAGTCCTTGACCAGCGGCAGGCAGATATCACGGAGCCGCTGTCGCCAGTTGTCGCGCGGCTCGTTAAGGCTGGCATAAGGTAAAATGGCATTGAGAAAGATTTCCGCGGGAACTCGCTCCTTCCAGGCCGCCTGTTCCCGGGCTTCATAAGCCAGGGCGACCGTTTCCCTGAGGAATCCCGCAGAGAGCGCCTCCAAGTCCCCCTGCGGCATGTTCTCAATGAGAAAGGCCATGCCCTCACGCTGGGCCCCCGGGGTTTTATCCAGGGCCTGAACCAGTTCCGCCCGGTTGCTGCCGGCCTGGTCCAAACACCTTTCAATCGCATCAGGCCACCACTGGGCGGGCCTATCCGCCTGCGCCGCAACCACGGCGCCGACCCAGGCCAGCACGCCAATGAACACGCTCCTGCCCATGAGGCAACTCACCATATCCACATCCCCTCCCCGTCTCAGCCTTCCAGAATGATCTCCCGCGCGACGAAGGGCTGCGGGTAGGAAGTCACCCACAACTCCGGGCGGACATCCGGCTTCCCGCCCCTGAGCAGCATCACCACAGCCTCCAGATCCCGGCCGAGCAGCTCCGGCGTCACGGGGAAATAGTACGTGTAGTTGCCGCCGGTCCGGCTGACGGGGCCTTCCCAGGTATTGCCCGGGAAGGAGGGGCTCCGGTGTGCGGCACCGATGTAACCGTCGCCCACCCGCAGTGCGGCCGTGATCAACTCGGCTCCGAATTCGCCATGCACCGCCAGGGCCAGGTACGCCCCGGGCGCGGCCTCATCGAGCCGGACCTTGATCGACCAGGCCTGAACGGCCGGCGCGGATCCGTACCGGGCCAGGAGATTCGAGGCACGCCACCCCGCGCGGCTCAGCGGCTGCCCCTGATAAGACCCACGCACCTCGCGGATCAGATCAGGGCAGGGATGGATCCGCACATAACGGACCGGCGTGCCGGGCAGAGCCCCCTCGATGTCGCCGGTGACGAAGAAGCGGACGGGCTGCCAGTGGCGCAGATCCGACGAGATGGAACCACCAATACACTCCTGTGACTTCAAGGGCTGAACGAAATACGCCCCCCCGCATTCCAGGCGCAGATGATCGATCGCAGTCACGCGGCCGAGATCCAGCCGGAACGAACCGCCACGGACGCGCGGGTCGGCGTAGCCCCAGCGACGGGACACCCCCAGGCCCGTTTCGGGATTGTCGTCGAAGAGCCCCGCATCGTTCACGAACCGCTGCTGGAAGTGCGGTTGCTGGAAGAAGGCGTCGCGTGCCGCGGATACAGCCGGGATCGCGGTGGGGCCCGAGCGCTTCAGCTCGCGCACTTCCAGCGCGTTGCTGTCCGCGGCAAAGCAGGTCGCTTCATACAGCGCTTCCGCATCCTCCGGCACATCGACTGCGGCCAACGTGCCCAGCGTGCGGTGCCAGGCCTGTTTCAGCCGCTTGCCGGGGAAGGTGACGGTCTGGGCCTTGCCGCTCAAGAGGGCGGGCGTCTCAACCCCGTCCAGGGTCGCGCGCCGGAACGACCGGCCCGGCAGGCGCAGGCGGACCGGGGTCTTTGCCCCGGGTTCGCCGAGGAGATTGATGACCAGCGGTTTTCCGGGCACGTCGCGAACGACCTCGTAGGCACAGCCCTCGACACCCGCTTCCCCGCACGACTTGCTTGTGGCCAGCAACAGGCAGGCACGGAACGGCAGCACTTCGAGCTCGATGGACGCACCATACGCATGCTCACCCAGCATCCGCTCAACCGGATGGAACTGGCGCACTTCGATGGCGCCCGCCCCGGGCTTGAGCCCGATGGATTCATCCAGCGTGATGCGGCGGCGGACGGGGTTCCATGTCAGGTTGCGCAGGGTCAACAGCCGCGTGTCGGCATCGCCGCGGGAGACCGCCAGCGGCCCGTACTGGTCCTCGGGAAGCACAAGGCCCCGCACCAGGATGTCGCGGTATCGGCGGTGCAGGTTATAGATGCGGGCCAGCCGGGGAAACTCGTCGTCGCGCAGAAGCCACGGATTGCCGTAGATCTCGGGGGAGAGGATCAGGCAGCGGTTGAAGGCCTGCAGCACCAGGTCGTCCTCCCAGTAATCCAGGCAGGATGAAAGACAGACGCCGTGATCCTCGCAGAGCCGCTTCAGGTCCGGGACCAGGCCGCGGGTGAGGGCGCAGGCCCGGTTGTGGGTGGCGGGGGTCTCGTTGACCATGTGGACATCGATATAGGTCTCGGCGCCTTCCCACAGGAACGTCGTCGCATGAGGCAGTCCCTTGCCAAGTTGCAGGCGGTGGTTGAGCAGGATGAGGTCCGGGCTGTAGCGGCGGCATTCGGTCATCTGCCGCACAAAGGCATCCTGCTTCCCGGGGGGCAGGTCGCCGCAGACCGAGTCGAATTTAAAGAGCTCGAAGTGGTGCAGCCGGCAGAGGTCCACCATGGTCTGAATGCGTTTTTCAGTAGCCTCCGGGGTATCGCCGAAGCCATCGGGCCCGCCCCAGACGCCCAGCCGGGCTCCGCAGTCCTTTGCCAGTTTCGCCAGCGGGCCGAAGCCCTGGGGAAACTGCCGGCAGAAGCGTTCCGAGTCGGTGGACCCATAAAAACCGGCCCCGTCGATCGCGCCGGCGTCGAAGGCGTAGATGTCGAGAACCATGCCGTACTCGTCATGCAACCAGCGGAAGAACTCGAGATTCGCGCGCGTCTGAGCATCCGTCGCGCCCTCGTTCGTGTTGTTGATCCATGAAAAATACTGGGCCCGCGACGGCGAGTCTTCATCGGCGCCGGGGAAAACGGTTTTTTTACCGGACTTGGACATCTATAACTCCTTTTGACTTCAGGGCGTGTGCCGCTGGAACGCAAAGATTCAATAAACGGCGACGATGCTGTTGGAAAAATAATGCCGGAAATAGTGCTACAAAGCCCCCCCCGAGGTCAACCGCGATGATTCACCCGGCGGAGGCCATGGTCAGTCCAGCTTGGCGGCGGGGGATTTTATCTCGGGGCCGACGAAGGCCGGCTTCGCGGCCGGTTTCGGCGGCACCCTGGGGTGGGTCGTCTGGATTTCGTACATATGCTCCTCCGCGACCGACGAGCCGGCGAACTCCCAGCCTGCAGGCACCCCGATCTTGTCACAGATCTCGCGGGCAGCCAGGTAGTTTTCAAAGCCTTCCGCGGTGACACGGAACATGACCACCGTCTTCGGAATGCTCTTCAGGCGCTGGAGGGCACTCTGCCATGCAGTCCGGGAGATGGTGGCCGGAGGGATAATTCGCATGATGGGGCTGGAGGACCAGTCATAGAAAACAACCTCCAGCCGGAAATCACGATACATGAGGTTCCGCCTCTCAAAATAGCGG
The DNA here is from genome assembly GCA_964568965.1 of uncultured Verrucomicrobiota bacterium. Taxonomy (GTDB): domain Bacteria; phylum Verrucomicrobiota; class Kiritimatiellia; order CAIKKV01; family CAITUY01; genus JAABPW01. The sequence continues at coordinate 3,615 of CAZMSS010000014.1, forward strand.
ATGAGTTTTTCGTAGTCGTAGACGACGGTTTCGTTTTTTCCCTGCTTGGTCCGGGAATGAACTGCTTGCCGGATGAACGACCCCTTGAATTCATCAAGGAAAGCCGCCCTCGCGGCGGCGGTGTTGAGCCAGAAGACACCCTCCTTGCTCACAATGAAACGTTCAACCTTCGACCCCTCCGGAATCGGCCGGCTGACAGGCAACCGCACAATCTTGGCCGGTGGCGCCTCCACCACAGGGGTCTGGTCCAGCAGCGCCTTGAGCCTGTCCCGCTCGGCCAGCATCTTGTCCACCTCGATCTTCTTCTGCTTGAGTTCGGCTTCCAGCCTGGCCAGCTCCCTCTGCTGTGCATCAAGATCCGGAAGCTTGACCCCCTTCTCCTTCATTTGCCGCTCGAGCCGGGCGAGCTCGGCATCGAGGGCCGCCAGTTGAGCGGGGGTCAGTTCCGGCTTGGCCAGCGCCTTGAGCGTCTCAAGCAGCGGCGCCTGGGCGGCACGCAGTCGGTCGAGGTCGGCCTGGGCGGCGCGGACCTGCTCGGCCGTGGCCGGGGGCAAGGCGGAAAATACACGGTTGGCGGCGCGGGCGAGGCCGATGCCGATCATGACCATTACGATGGTGAGCACGCCGACCACGTTGGTCATCGTGTCCATCAGGGCCACAAACGGCAGTTCCTGCTCCTCAGCATGTCGTTTCTTTGCCATGTCCGGTTATTTCCGCCTTATTCAGGGCTTTTCAAAAGCGCTGAGATCCACCACCCCGTCACCCGGGATGGGAAGTTTTCCAGTATTGAGCCCCATGGACTGCTCGGCCCATCCGGCCGCCTTCACATAGGATCCCCACCCGTCCCTGCGGACCAAAAAGAGAAGCGAGGCGTTCCCGGTGTCCTTCACGGTTTTCAGGAACGCATTGTAGTCCTTGTCGATCCCCACGCTGTTCTGGGCCACACGGATCCGCTCGGTCTTGCCCTTGTAAATCACAATGCCAGCCCCGGCAGCCTCGACAAAGAAGAGCCGCTGATTCTGACGGGTGCCTCCGCCGGATGGCTTAACGACCACGGCCGCGGACTTCTCCTCCGGCTTTTTCTGCCGCTCGGCAAGACGCTTCTTCAGCAACTCGATTTCCGCGTTCAGCGGCGGCATGGACTTGACGATGGCCTCGATCTGCCGTTTAAGGTCGTCGATCTGATTCTGGAGCTCCGCCGACTTCTGCGTGCTTTTGCCGGCCTCGGCGGCGGTCGAGGCAAGCCTCTTGCGAAGCTCGTCCAGCTTCTGCTGTTTCGCGGCCAGCGCCCCGCGGCTTCTCTCGAGCTCGGCCACCTTGGTCTGCAGGGCCGGAGCGGCCTTCTGCAACTCCCTTAGCTGGACCTGCAGGGACTGATACTTCTGCGCCAGCGCGAGGTCCTCCTTCGTCCGCCCATTCACCTTCTGCAGCTGCGCGACACACACCACGACAATAATGAGGATCAGGATGCCGATCAGGGAGCAGAGGATGTCGAGGAACGGGATGAGCATCACCTCATCATGTTTGCCTTGCCGCTTCTTTGCCATGGGCGTCCGGGTGTATCGACTACGTTAAGGGGGTGATCACGTTCAGCCGCGACCGAACCAGCGCCGCTTCTTCGGCTCGGCGACGACGACCTGCCGCTCGCCGAATTCCTTGAGGACCTTGTTCAGCCCGCTGATGCCGGCCTCCAGACCGCCAAGGGTCTTTGTCACCTGGTCCAGCGACGCCTGGATCGCCTGTTCCGTCTGGGCCCGCACCTTTTCGTTCTGCGCGACGGCCGCGGCGCCGAACGTCTCCTGGAACTTCACGATCTGCTGGGCTGCCTCGCTCAACGCCGCCTGGTTTTTGGCCATCATGTCCCCGGCATTCTCAACGAACTCGACCGTGACCGTCTCCTGGAATGCCTCCATGCGGCGGTCGAGGTTGTTGGAGTAGTCGTTCATCTGCTCCGTGAGCTGGCGCAATTCCGCCAGAAACTTCTCCTGGGAGCCGGCGTAGGCCAGCGCCAGGGCATCCGTATTGACAACGGTACTCGGCTCCTGTTTTCCGCCCGATTCCTTGAGCCGGGGCAGGAGCACCTCGTTGCAGAATGCGTCAATGATGTGGAGGTTGTCGTCCTCCTGCTTGGCCAGCGCATTGAGCGGGAAGTTCAGCGTCAGGGCGAGCACCAGGCCCAGCAGCGTCGCGTCGAAGGCCGTGCCCAGGCCGCTGGTGACATTGTTGATGGCGCCGACGATCTTCCCGACATCCTCGACATTCGCAAAGTTCATGCCGCCGATGGCCTGCGAGAGACCGACGACCGTGCCGATGAATCCCAGCAGCGGGATGCCCCAGAGGAAGGCGCGCACCAGGGCGTAACTGCCCCCGATGCGCGCGCTGTCGATCTCGGACTGGCTGACCATCATCTCCCGCACATCGGAGATGTTCTGGCGGACCTCGAACAGCTCAAGGGCCTTCCGGATCCGGTTCACCATCAGGCTGTCGCGAAGATTGGCAGGCAGCGCGTACACGTGGTCGATGAAGGTGCCCACATTGCCCGCCTCGATCTCCTTGCCCAGGTGCGTAGGGAGCACATCGAGCAGCAGCGCGGCCTTCTGGTGGCGGATTTTCCGCTGCTTCAGGAAAATGATCGACATGGCCCAGGTAAAGAACATCGTGTTCAGGAAGCTGACCACGAAATGCTTGTAGAACAGCGACGCAATGAACTGCATCGTGCTGTACTCGGCGCTCGGCGTGCCCGCCGCGGGGACAAAGGGCAGCAACAGGGCGAACCACAGCAGGAGAATGCCGAACCCGATGCCGAGGCTCAGCAGGGGATTGGGATTCGTCGGGTCGGTTTCCTTCCAGGCAAGCCGCTCCGTCTTTGTGGAGAGCGGCACCCGGACACGGTTGTTGCATGAGGGACACCGGACCATGAGGCCCGCCGCCGAGGGCGAAACTGAAAGATGCTGCTGACAGTGCGAACATTCGAACTTCATGCTGTTTGCTCCCCTTGAATACCCAACATTTGGGGCATACTCATATCATAATCCGGAGTTGTCGCGCAAAGGATTGCGCTGCCTGAGTACCGAAATTCCCCGGTGCCCCGACACTCCGGGCGCACATCATTCCGGAACCGCCCACCGGAACGCGCACGCCTTCCGCCCCGGACATGGTTCACTCTTAAAGTTTCCTTGCCAAACTCGACTTCCACTCGGTGTTGAGTTCATCCACGGAGTGGCCGGTGTATTGCTTCCACAGGGCCTCGCTATAGTTCCCGTCACGGATGGTGGCATTCAATTTCGCAATAAGATCCTTGTCATAGGTTTTAACGACCCAGTTCAGGAAATTGGCGCTGATCCGATACTGGCTGTCATACCGGACCTTGGGCAGATCCTCTTTCGCAATCTCGCCGCCGGGGGATTGCGGCTCGTAGAGATACCAGCGGATGTAGTCGGCGATCCCTTCCGTCAGCCAGCCCTGAACCGGGGCGGCATTGGGATTGTTCAGGCCGGCAAGGCGGTACTGCTGGACAACATGCACCATCTCGTGAACAACCGATCCAATCGCCTCGCCGTCCAGGGTTTGCCGGAACCAGTTTCCGGCACAATAGATATGATTCCCGTCCGTGGCCGCGATAAAGCGGCCGATCAAACCCTTGGTGAACGTGATTGTGACTTCGCCGGGCGCAACATACCCCTTGCGTGGCACGATCATCGTGCCGGGGAGCATCTCCACGATCTTCGGATACCACGCCCCCACGACCGGCGCGAGCCGGGTGTGCGACCATTCCGTCAGGTCAGGCGTTTCAGAGGTATCAATGGTGATCCGGTACTTTGCGCCATTGCCCCCGGCCACCTCCATGACCTCCACGGTCGCGCCACCGCCCCACGAGCCTGTTGCCGACAGCATGAAAGCTGACACGCAAACCACACACCACACCATCCCGTTCATCGTCTTCATGCTCCTATTTTCCTTTCAACATCCGCCAGCGCCCCCCCCCAGAAATCACGTTCCCCGGGATGGGTGATGGGCAGGCCGCGATCCCGGCAGGGCGAATCAGGACGCAACCGGTATCCGGCCAGCGAGTCGAGCCCCACGCCGCCGCTCCCCGGGGCCACGAATCTCGGATCGTCCAGCATCGCCCCGGCATCGTCGGGAAGGGGGCCGGACCAGGGGCCGAAATAGACATTGTGGCTCAGGAGTCCCGGCTTGCGGCTGGAGATCTTGAACCTGCCCTGCCCGGCGGCATAGAAGATGTTGTTGGAATAAATGGCGTTCGTGAAAACCTCCACCGTACAGTAATCGAGGTAGAAGACGTTGTTGTGAAGGTGGTTCCCGGCATCGAGAGAACTGCCTCCGCACATCAGGCGGGCCAGGTCGTTTTCGCTGATGTTGAAGCGCGCGATATTGTGTTCCGCCGTCGGCATGATCAGCAGCCAGCCCCCGTGGTTGTGGCGGCTGTAGTTGTACTGCAGCACGCAGTGGCGGCAGCCGAAGTCGAAGTCATACGCCTGACCGTCATAATTGTTGCCGAACACGTTGGTGTCGTAGACTTCATTGAACTGCATGATTCCGTGATCGCAGGTGTGCATCCAGATGGCCGCGGCACAGGCGTTGTAGCCGATGCCGCTATCGGGCAGGACCACATCCGGATGGCCGCTGCGCATGCAGGAATAATGGACCACGTTGTATTCCACCAGAGGCCCGATGCTGCCCAGCACCAGGATGGCATCGCCCCCCAGGTTTTCCATGCGATTGCCGCGCAACACGACCCGCGTGGCCGAGGGCCCGGCCGTCGGCGTCCAGATGATGATCCCGCTGCGGTCGACCCGCTCGATGCGGTTGTTTTCGATGAGCACGTCGTCAAAGGTCGCCACCTGCTCGCCTCTCGGCGAAGCCACAAGGATCGCCGAGGAGGTGTAACTGTCGATCCCCTGATAGCGGCTGCCCAACAGGCCCCACAGGTCATGGATGTGGCAGTCGCTGACAACAATGTGACGGAAGACGCGGCCGGCGCCCTCCCCCAGTACGGAGACGCCCTGCCGGTGCTCCCGGGCCACCGGTGCGCCGCTCGTCAGCTCGAGGTGGCGGATCTCCCAGTGCTCCTGGTTGGAGAGCTGCACCACGGCGCCGGTGGCGGCCCCCATGTCGATGACCGGCCTCGGCCCCTCGCCATAGCGATCGATACGGATCGGGGCTTCCCCCGTGCCGGATCCCTGCGGCCGGAGCTGGCCCTGCCAGCGGCAACCCGACCTGAACAGGAGGACATCACCGGGGGCAAAAACCTGCCGGTTGACCCGCTCCAGCGAACGCCAGGGCGCCGCCACCCCGCCGCCGGCCGAATCATCCCCGGCCAGCGCATCCACATGATACGTGACCCCGCTCCCCGTGGAAGAACCTTTCTTATGCCGCGCTTCTCTCATGGTGCGTCGTTAAGCCTCAATAGTTCCGCATCCGCTTCCAGACGTCCAGAATCAGCCGGTAGCGATCCGGAGGCATCCCCTTGAATGGAATGTTGCTCGTGCAGAAAATATACCCGCCACCGGGTTTGCCATGGGTCAGGCAGTATTCGGCGCTCTGGATGACGTCCTCATCGGTCCCGGTTTGCAGGGCGGCACAATGAACGTTACCGCACAGGCACACCTTGTCCCCCACGAGCCGCTTCACTTCCCTGATATCCACCCCGGCCATGGGGTCGATGGAATGAAGGGCATGGGGATGACACGCCACCAGCTGGTCCAGGATGGGCATGATGTTGCCGTCCGTGTGCTTGATCGTATACAGGCCGTCTTTCCTGGCCTCCTCGATGATCCGGGCCAGATAGGGCTGGATGAACTCGGCAAACATGTCGGGCGAGATGAACGGGCCGCTGTTGTAACAGTAGTCAGCACACAGGAACAGGCAGTCCACGCCGCTTTCCTGCAGGGATTTGTTCCGCTCAATCGCCGTCCGGCTCCAGGCATCGGCCCTCGCCTTCATGCCCTCGGGATCGTCCGCGATTTGATAGACAAACTCATACATGTCATTGCCGTCAGGAATCGAGAAGGTGCCATCACCGTGATACCCGATCATCATCGTATCGCCGATCAGTTCGCGGAGATACTTGTGAACCAACCTCAAGTCGGGTGAAACACTCTTCTTATTCCCTTCCAGCCAGGCCTCAATGCCATAGGGGCCGGGGATGATGGAGTATTCCAGGCTGGTGAACACCTTTACGACATACTCGGCAAACTGGAACAGTTTCCGCTCTTTTTCCTTCTGGCTCAATTTCGCGAGATTGTGCGGCTGCATGTCCTCCGTGATGAATTTCCGGCCGAACATCTCCTCTTCAATCTGAAACTCCAGCTCAAAGGTCGGGACATAGTCCGGAATCTTCAATGTCAGGGCGGCAACGGCTCTTTCCTTCGGGGTCATGGCAGCATCTCTCCTTTCAGCGCCAAGGATCCGTTTTCCAGCGTTCCCGGGACTGCTGTTTTCCTGCCGGTGTCACCTCGTGTGACGGCCGGCAAATCGGGCATAACAATACAATAGCGGATCCCGAATTCCACTGTCATTTTTTGGTGCACGAATTTTGTCCCTGCGCTACATTCCGGAGTCGATGAAAAACAAGGTCGGGAAACAGATGTCTCCGGAGAACAAAATGATTACAGCCTGGAGTCGTGGCGCCAGCACACGTCATGACAAAGCCCTTTCCATTCTCACCCCGCCGGCCCCGGATGGCCGGCTTCCCATCGAACCGAACGCCCGGTTCCAGCGCGCCACCATCGCCTGCAACGGCGTCGGAACCCTGATCCTGGAAATCTGGTGCCCGCGTCCGTTGCGCCTGTGGCTGAACGACCAACCGATCCTTGACGAACCCCTGTACTGGTGCCACTTCCAGCGGGCGATGCGCGCGGTGGCGCTGGTCCCCGCCCAGGCGGGAACGCTCAACCTACTCGCCGAGTTCGGCCCGAGGCCCCGCCACAGCAAGGAGATCGACGAGGATGCGCCATCCCGTAATCGCGACGCCGTGATGGCGGCGCTGGAACGCCGTTTCCCTGATGTGCTTGCTCTCGGCGTGCGCCTCGCCGCCGGCCTGACCCTCCCGCCGCTATCGTTGTCCTTCACGCCCACGCAATTCCATCGCGAGGGCGTGACCTGGCAGGAAATCCAGGCCCGCCTGTTCCCCGACATGGCCGTGCCACCCGGCATTGCGGCGCGCAATGCGGGGGAATCGCTACCGACTTGGCCGTCGATCGAGGCCGTCGACTGGCCCGGCCAATTGCATGATGCGAGCTCCGACACCGACCGGGGAGCCGGCTCGCGCCGCCTGTTCGTGCCCGTGGGCATTACCGGGGCGCTTCCCCCGCTGAGGCACCCCGGGCCCGATGCGCGTCCCGAGCCCGAACTCGAGGTGGCCACCACCGTCGCGCTGCGCATCGAGAACGACTCTGACGGAACACACGTGACGATGCCGGTCTTTGAATCGCTCGGCCGCCTGGCGCCGCGGCGCGAATGGCGGGAGGTCTCCTTCCCGGATGACGCGGACTCCCTGCTCCAGCGGCTGCCTCAACCGGTCCTGCCGGCGAAGTGGGCCCACCTGCATGAAACCTGGAAGGCGGCCTGGCAGATCCTGGTGAAGCTGGCCAGCCAGCCGGGACTTGAAGGCGGTCTGCCGAACGCCTACCTCGGCACCTCATGCCGGGGATTTCAAGGCCATGTCTTCGTCTGGGATAGCTCGTTCACCGCCCTCGCCTATGCATATGGCTGGCGCGACTGTCCGGTTACCGCCACGGTCGACATGCTCTACAGCCGCCAGATGGACGGCGGCTACCTGCATCGCGAACACGACACGCATAGCGGCCTGCCGCTGTTATACGAACCTGATTTTTCCCCCAACCCCCCGCTGCTGGGGGTGGTGGAACTGCAGATCGCGCGGCTCTCGGGCCGTCTGGGCCGCCTGCGCCAGGTCTATCCGCTACTTTGCGAGCAGTTCGCCTGGCTGGACGCCAACCGCCGCCTGCCCGACGGTACGTTCTGGACCACGGGACTCGCCAACGGACTCGACAATTCCCCGTCTCTGGGCGAAGGCTACCCCGATCTCACCGCGCAAGTGGCTCACCTGGCCGATTGCCTGGGTGAGATGGCTGATCTGACCGGAAAGCCGGACGAGGCGGCGCAGTGGCGCTCGCGCCGGGATACCATCGGCCGGGCGCTGAACGAGTGCCTCTGGAGCGAGTCGATGCAGTTCTATTCAACCTCGTTGCCGAACGGCGGGCACAACCCCAACAAGGTGGTCACCGGTTTCTGGCCGCTGTGGGCGGGCGTGGTGCCGCCGGACCGGATCGAACACCTGGCGCGCCACCTGAAGGATCCGAAATCATTCTGGAGGCATCACCCGGTGCCAAGCCTTGCCGCCGATTCGCCGTATTTCCAGCCGAAAGGCGGCTACTGGCGCGGATCCACCTGGGCACCAACGAACTGCGCCACAATCAAGGGCTTTCAGCGGGCAGGCCGCCTCGACCTGGCCCGCGAGCTGACCCACCGTCACCTCCAAGTCATGTCCGAGGTGCTGACCGCGACAGGCGGACTGTGGGAGAACTACTGCAGCGAGCTTTCGGCTCCAGGCGGCATGAGCAGTGCGGACTACTCCTGGGCAACCGTCGGCCCCATCGCCCTCCTGCTGGAGGTGATCATCGGACTCGAGCCCGACGCCTTGCGCCGACGCCTGCGCTGGACGCCGCCCAAGGGCGAGCCCGTTGGGGTTAACCGCTATCCGTTCGGCCCGGCGACGCTCCGCCTCGAACAGCAACCCGGCCAGGATGGCGACACGGTGATCGTCCGGACCGACCACCCCTTCACTCTGGAACTCGTCCGCGATGGTGTGACCCGCGAAATCGCCTGCCCCGCCGGCCGTACAGTGGTGTAGCCGTGCGCCGTTCCTTCGTAAATATGATTCTGGCCGGCTGATCCAGCGAACGGTGAGCGCTACCGTCATCCCGGCTTGCGTGCCTGCGCAAGCCAATGCGGCATGTTGGCTCCCGCGGGTTGTACCGTGAAGTCACCGAACCCCGCCTGTTCCGTCCACTGCCGCAACTCATCCGACGAAAACACCCAGCCGTTCTCCGTCGTCAGGGCCATGGTCACGGCAAATAGCGCACTGAACGGCGGCTGGGTGTGCGAGGCATCAGTCATCATGTCGAGGACATAGACCACCCCTCCCGGCCGCAGGGACTCATACGCTTTCTGCATGAGTTTGATAATGGATTCCGGGGATTCCTGATGAAGCATACCAAAGAAGAGCACCACATCATTCCCGCCCGGGAACACCGTTTCACGATAGTCGCCCGGCATTGTCTTGACGCGGTCATCGGGCATCGCGCTGCGGATCAGTTCCGAGGCGATTGACGCCACACCCGGGAGGTCCAATACCGTGCAGCACAACTGGGGGTGGCGCTGCGCCAGCAGGACGGAATACGTTCCGGGACCACCGCCGACATCCAGCAATTGCGTGCGACCGGTCAGGTCGAGGCGCGGCAGAACGGCACGACCGATGGCCAGCGCCCGGTAATGCATCGCCATGACGAATGTGCGCGTGCGGCTGAGGTCCTGCCCCAGATGCAGCTCCGGCTGTTCAACGGGCTTGCCAGTCCGCGCCAAATCCGCCAGCCGGCCCCAGGCCCCGTAGATATCGCGGTTGTAGCGGATCGCATTGGAGAGGTCCGCCGGCGAGCCGGGAACCAGAAACATCGCGCTCTCAGGGGTGTTGCGGTAGGTGTCCCCCGTTTTCTCGAGCAGTTTGACGGCCACGCAGGCATCCAGGATAATCCGGGCCCCCCGCTCGTCCAGCCGCAAGGCGGCGGCCAAAACGGCTGCATCGGCGCTTCCCAACTCGGCGAGCTTGCCGAAGAGGCCCAGATCGCTGGCGGCAAAGAGCACACCCGAATCATAGAACGCGCTCGCCATCTTCATAATTCTTGCCGGATCCTGCATAGAGTTCTCCTTTTTGGGATGGTTTTACAGAAAGATCACACGCTCGACGACGGTCTGGCGCAAAGGATGGGGTCGCCTGCCGGCACCAGAACCAGAACGATCGCCGTATCGGCAGGGATGGTAAAGTCGGTCTTCCCCGTGGCGCCCTTCGCGAGGTATTCCCCCTTAACGGAATCGTAGAGGTCGCGGGGGGTGGTCCCAACATTGATCCCGACGGTTTTTGCATCCTCATAGGGATTATAATACAGATAGGCGGGGTCCTGCCTTTCCCCAGCCAGAAAATCCGTTTTCACGACATCCAGTTTAAAGATGAATTCATGTCCTGTCGTCTCGATGATCGCGCCCCACCAGAGCGCAAAGCCGCCGCCATACACGGATTTGTGCCCCGCAAAATCACCATCCGCAAACAGGGGGTGTCCCGCGTGGCTGTTGCACAACCTCTCATAGGGAATCGCGGGATCGGTGTCCGGCCTGCTCTGGGCGTCCTTGGGAACGAAATCGGAGAAGAACCACTTGGCGTTGGTGATCACATTGACCGCATACTTCCCGATCGCGCGGGCAAACCGGGGGTCATACCGGACCACGGGCAGCACATAGGGCAGAACGATCATGGTTTCCATGCTGAACGAGACTCCGAGTGCCTGTTCCCGCGTCCACCCCCGCCAGCCGATCATCAGCCCGTTCATTTCGTATTCGCCCCACCGTCCGGCATGCATGGCGCCCGTTTTGTGGTCGAACACCCACTCCAGCATCTTGCGGAGATCGAAGGAATGGCCTTTGGCATTCAAACGGGCGGCGGCCAGCACACCCATCGCAGCGCTGGGAATCTCGTACCATGGATTGGTTTCGTGCGCCTGGTAAACGGTCAGGGCCTTGACGGCCTCGTCCAGGTATTCCTGCTTTTTCAGCAGTTCATGGGAAAACAACATGACATAGGCATACCCGGCGACTGCATCAGGCTGGCGATACGTCGGGTCGTCCATGTAAGGGGTCCCCTTGTCCCACCGGTAACCCTGCGCATTGAAGTCATACCCGATTTGCCGGGCCATCCCGACTAGCCGTTTCACGCTGTTTTCCCACATCTCCAGAATGGCGGCATCCCGCGACAGCGCCAGCCGGATGATTGCCCCGGCCAGGGCGGTGATGTCCATCAGGTACCAATACTCGATCGCAAGGGATCGCTGCCCGATATAGTTGAGGAACAGGCCCTGCTCCCGGTTGTAAAAGGCACCGAGCGCGGGCGTGAATTCCCGGGCATCGTCCCCCCTGAGGATCTTTCCGGCAACCACGCATCCCAGGGTGATCAGCTCCCGGTTTTCCTCCTCGACCACCGTCCTGAAATATTTCACGCCCTGCGCATCGGCGCGCAACGCCCCATTGGCCGGGTTCATCAGGAAGGAATCAACCCGCTCGGCCAGGAACTGCCAGTCCGGCGGTGGCGTGGCGGGGATCGCCGGAAAATCCTTCAGCATATCGATGGCAATTTGCTGACTCAATAGACCCTCTTTTTCCCTTTAACCGTCAAACTCACAGCGAGCGACCTGGTTTCCCGCCACGACCAAGATTGCTGTACGGTCTCAACCATCGCCAGGATGTTTTCACGCGGCGTGCCAGGCTGGGTGTTGTGACGGGAACAACGGATGTAGCCTTCCCTGCGCTTACCCAGGGACTCCAAGAGGGCTACCGCCCCATCTTGCGGATATTGTCGATGCAGGTTTTCGCGCTCTCCATCGGGCCGATGGCATACTGCTCCTGTTCCACGACATACCACTTCACGACGGTCTCCTTCTCGAGAACATCGAAGATCTCAGGCCACTTCACCGTTCCCTCGCCCACCGCGGCCTTGGGATTGTCCGAACTGAATTCCTTCACATGGACGGACTCGATGCGCTTGCTGTACTTGCGCAGTATGGCGGGGACGTCCTGCTTGGCGCAGGTGGCCCACCCGATGTCCAGTTGAACTAGGAAATCCGCCGGCGTCTCGGAGAACAGTCGGTCGAGCCTGGTGACGCCGTTCTCGATCACAAACTCTTCCGCGTGGTTATGGAAGCCCACGCGCATCCCGCACTTCTTGGCTCGCACATAGGCGGCATTCAGGCGGTCAATGGTCTGCGACAGGTTCTTGAGGTCGACCCAGGGCACAATCAGGCGGTCGTTGCCAAGGATCTTGTTCATGGCCACGGTCTTCTCGAACGCGTCACCTTCCAGTCCATCCAGCCCGGTGTGCGCACCCGCGCACCGCAACCCGCAATCGTCGAGCATCTTCCGCAGGACGGCTCCTTCAAGGTTGTAGTAGCCGGCGAACTCCACTCCTTGATACCCCATTTCCGCAATCTTGCGCAGGGTTCCCGGGACGTCCAGGGGGGCCACGTCACGAAGTGAATACAATTGGATAGCTACCGGGATCCTGCTCTTCGTCATTGTCGTATCTCCTGAATAGTGTTGAATGATTCAATGCGGGGCCAACATGGACACCCAATCCTTAACTCGGCTGACAAGAAATCACACTGTCCCCGCAAATGCAATGAATATGACCGCAAGCGACACCGGCACAACCCTACTTCAGATCGATACGGGCAGCCGTGCGCAGCGTCACAGGGCCGATCAATCCTGACTCCTGGAGTTCGTCCGTCTTCTTCAAGAGTCGCCAGGTGCTGAACGTGAGGCGTCCCGTCGGATTGGGTTTCCCTTCCTGCAGCCAAGCCGGCCAGGTCTTGAGCGAGCCATCGTCATTGCATTCGCAATCCGGGGGCAGGAGTTCATCACCGATCATGCGGTTGATCCACAGGTTGACGACGCGGACCTGCAGCACATTCTCGCCGCTTTTAAGCGCATCCGTGACATCCACCCGGTACGGCGGCTTCCAGAGAATCCCGAGATCCTTGCCATTGAGTGTCACCCCGGCCATAACCTGCACCCCTCCAAGATCCAGAATTCTTCTGCCTTCCAACGTCTGGTTTCCGGCTTCTGGAGAAATGGCGAAAACCTTTCGATAGGTCGCCGTGCCCGAGAAGTGCTTCACGCCGGGATCGGGGTGCTGACTCCATGAAATCAGCTTGTCGAAGGCGATGATGGAAGGAGCCCCCCGATCCGGCGGGAAGCTTACCTCCCAGGGGCCGCCAATCTCCAGCGGTTCAGGCAGCGTGCCGACCTCGACCCGGCGGCTCCTGCCGTCCGCCGTCTCGACCTCATAAAGGCCGGCTTGCGACACTGTACCGTTCACCAGGTCCATTGCCGGGGGCTGATCCGATTCAGGCAACGCCGCCCCATTCCGGGTCACGCGGACAACCTGCCTCGCCGGGTGCGCCTCCTGCCGGAAAACAATGAACGCCGAGCCGCTCGGACCGAACTGCAACGGCACGGAGGTACAGCCATTCGTCCCCGTCTGGAAGAAGGGAATGAGTTTCACGGCCCCTGTCTCCGGATCCCACAGTTCGGGCTGTTTCCCCGCCACCCGGAATGTGCAAATGGCGTTGAGTGACTCGTTGACACACGAGGCTACAAAGTAGACCTCTGCGCCGTCCACCTTGCGATGGATCCATCTGACAGCCTTGTCGGAACTGAAATCGCAATCCACACCAAGCTTCTTCAGGACGACTTCCGGCTTCATGCCCCGGAACACGCGGCCTTTGCCGACTGCGCGTTCCATGACGGCCTTGTCCGTCCCCCACAATTCCGCCACCAGCTTCTTCAACTCGGCATCGGCCTGCGGATACCCAGCAAGACCCGGCGTGGCTTCAGGAGCCGATCCCAGGATGACGGCCCCCTCCTCCACCAGCGTCCTGATCTTCCGCAGCATGGGCACGCTCATGTTTTTGGTGTTGGTATTGGAGAGGACCAGAAGCCGGTACCGCATCCCGGATGGAACGGCAAGCAACCCGTTTTCCACGGTGACCTGCTCCAGGAATGCCTTGGGGCTGATGCCGTCGTAATCATACCCTGTCAAGGACAGCAGATTGAACCGTTGCATCGGCTCCTCCGGGTGCAGGCTCAGAACATCGGCGACGAAAAGCCCCTGCCGCAACATGTACTGGCAGCGGGTGAGGTATTGATGCCAGGCTTTGGAGTCCTCCCACCAGGTTTGCGTCCGCTCATAATGCAGGCCATAGGGTCCCATGCTCATCCCGGGTTTCAGATCCCTCGTCCACGGTTGCATCGCGTAGCGATGGATGATGAAACGATTCACGCCTTCGGTGAATATGCGATCACCGCGCGCCTTGATGTTCGCCGGGTGTCCCCGCCACTTCTCGCGCTTGTTGGAGGTGAAGGCCTCGGCCCCGACAACCGGTCTGCCGTTGACATGCGCGGCGGAAGCCATCGCCTTCGGCGACCAGTCAAGACGTCCACCGCCACACCACCAGAACTCACAAATCGGCTCATCGACCTGATTGATCACATCCATATCAAGCGCCGGAGTCCCGTACGCCTCCATCGAGAGTTTCAGCCCGCGCTCGTGGGCCAATTTCAACAAAACCCCGATGTAGTTGGCCTCAAGCAAATCAGAGGCCGTCTGGCGCAGGTCCCAGAGGAAACGCTCGGTCTGGTCAACGCTGTCCACATACCGGCCGGCCAGCACCGGTAGGTAGGGCAGCATATCGTAACCGCGCAGGCGCTTGAATTCCTCGCGCATTTTCGGGGTCCAGTTTCCCGCGCCAACCTCCCAGCTGTCCACATGGGTGGCCACGAAGGCTTTGCCAGCCAGCGGCCCGACGTCCTTGACCAGCTTGCCGATCATCCCGTTGAAATGTGTCTCGAGAGCCTCCTTGCTCATCTTGTCGCACTCAGGGCCGGCGCCCGAGGCGGGGGCAGGGTGGCTTTTGGCCCCGGTAAACGTGTGACCGAAACGGACCAGTGTCCAGCTTGCCACGTTGGAGCTTCCGAGAGAGGGCGGGACCGCCTCAAGCGGAGGTGCCACCCACACCAATTTACCCGCCTCATCCATCCGTGATGTCAGGTCGACGATACGCTCCCGGGCAATCATGGAGCCTGAGGGAGCCGCCGCCTCCCGGTCCGTCCCCGTGCTGTAGCCGGAGATGTACTTCCACGACACGGACTTGGCGGGCAGATTCAAAATTTCCGCCGGTGCCGGGGTTGGGAACGCCAGCACGGCAATATCCTTGTAGTAGGCGTCGAGAGGAACCGGCCTCCGGAGCAGCCCTTCAAATTTCTCCCCGCCAGGCACACGCGTTTCGCTGGACACAACCACCTGCATTGCCTGGTCCAGCGGAACCCAGGGTCCCCCGCTGCCGTTCCAGCCGGCATCGTTATTCATATTCACTTCCAGACCCAGCCGCTGCGCCTCGGAAACCAGATGCGTGAAGAGGGCGCGCCACTCGTCACTCATAAAGGCCACCGGCCCCTTGGGGGTGCCCTGATCCACCTCCATAAGAGTCATCCCGCCGAGACCCGCACGTTTCATGGCTTCAAGATCGGCCGTGATCCCCTCGCGCGTGATATTGCCGTTGAGGAAAAAAGCATAGACCCACGGCCTGGCGGCATCAGGCGGGTTCAGAAAACCGCGTTCCAGGTCCACCCCGGCCGCTTCAAGCCGCGCACACGCCGAGGACATCACCATCCCTATCACCAAGCTGAATATCAGTTTCTTTGTCATGCGCTTCTCCCAATCAAACCATACCACAGCCTTTTCCTGGCTGTCCCCCATCTTTTCGGGTGGTCATGAAACTGGTTGCCGGCGGGAAGAGCTGATGAAGTCAGCGGCGGAGTCGATCAGACCGCTTTCCTGCAATCCGGGCCAGGCCCCTGTACGCAGGGTCATGGGGCCGGGCAGGCCAGCTTACCGGGTTTCAATCTTATAGACACACGCATGGTCGCAGGGCTTCTCCCGGGGGACCGAGAGGGTCAGCCCGTCGTCATTCTGGTGCCACTGAATCGCTTCACTGGACCCAAGCATGCTCACGGCAGAGATCGTCATGTCGGGTAATGCCGTTTTGCCCAGGGCCCTCACCGCCACTTCCCTGTCAGGCCATGCCGGACAGATGGCGTAAACCGAATTCCCTTTCGACGTGAACCTGATCTCCACGGGCGAATCATCGCGGAAGACCCGCCAGGGCATCGTCCCGTAGATGGCCTCCTGGTTCGTCGCCAGCCACGCCCCGACCTCCAGCAAGCGGTCAACACACGGCTGGGGAATGAGACCCTCGGCCGTGGGGCCGACATTCAGGAGGTAATTCCCGCCCTTGCTGACAATGTCAACGAGGTGGGCAACGACCTGCCCGGCAGACACCCAGTTATGATCGTTCTGATTGAAGCCATAACTGGTGTTCATGGACCCGGGATTTTCCCATTCAAACCCCAGGGCCTTCTCCGCAATCTCGTTGTCGCCGGTGGAAATGTAATCGCAATGGGGAGGCGGGATTGTCGCGGGGAACCTGCACCCCTTGATCCGGCTGTTCACGACGCACTCCGGCCTCGCCCGCCTGATGGCCTGGTAAAGATCCTCCACCTGGGCATCGGTCTTCATGTCGATCTCATCAAACCAGAGAACATCCGGCTTATAATTTTCCAGGAGTTCCTCGACCTGCGGCTTCGCAAAGGTCTCCATGTAACGATCGAAATCCTCACGCGTGGATTCCGGGAAATCCCAGACGTTGCTCTGCTTGTACCGGTTCCCCGGCCCCTGGGGGCGGGACCAGTCGCGATCCGTGGAATAGTAGCACCCGAACCGGATGCCGGCTTCACGGCAGGCATCCGCCAGCTCCCGGGTCACATCCCGGCCGAAGGGGGTGGCGTCGACGACGTTGTACGGCGTTAACCGCGACTTGAACATGCTGAAACCGTCATGGTGCTTGGTGGTCAGCACGATGTATTTCATGCCCGCTTTTTTTGCGATTTCCACCCAGGCCCTGGCGGCGAATTTGGCCGGGTTGAATTTGCCGGCCAGGAGCTCGTACTCCCTGACGGAGATCTTTTCGCTGAACATGATCCACTCGGAATATCCCGTCGGATAGACCTTGTCCTTCCACACCCCGGCGGGAATTGAATACAGCCCCCAATGGATGAACATGCCGAACCGTGCTTCACGCCACCACTGAATGCGCTGATCTCTGGTCATCGTCGCGTCTCCTCCGCGGCCGGGGTGCTTTTCCCGGTCCGGTACACAGTGAATTCATAAATGGACCAATTATACAGAATGTTCATGCCGGTCTGTGTTATCCGAATGAAGCGCGCGCGCTGTTCGGGAAAGGTTATGGTGGTGATCCCCAATTGCCCCGCCCCGGTGGCCACAGGAGCACTCCAACTCACTCCGTCATTGGATACCGACACCGAATACCGGTCCGGCGAATCCCACAGGGCCCAGGTATTATCGAGCACGATTTTGTCAAAGGTCTGCCGCTGTTGCATGTCGACCTGAAACCACTGCCCGGGATACTGGGGCCTGGTCATGTCGCGCCATCCGGTCCATGCATCCCCGTCAATGGCATTCGCCGCCGAGGTATCGACCGGGATATTGTGTCCGCTGAAGGGGTACGTGCCGTCGGGGACGGAGGCTGATGCGACCCATGCCTTGCTCTCAAGCTTCACGTCATTCGCCGGGGGCGGGGGCAGGGGCTTGGGCGAACTGAGCGGAAGACGGCCCAGCCCGGTGAAGTTCCAGACACCCGGCTCCACCGTGAATTTCACATAGTCGGCATCCTCGCCTTCCCAGGCAACACCCTTGACCCCGCCACAATAGGCTCCCTTCCAGAGAAGGGCGCCGTTGACCATGATGGCGTTCAGCGTGCTGAAGGAGCCTTTGGGAATCCCCACAATGGCCGTGGTTTCGGCGGGGGAGATCAACTTCAGGGAATATTCGGTGGCGGTTTTCTTCACGTCCACCGTAACCGCTCCCTTGATTGAGGGCACCACGACCTTGATGGCCGTCAGAAAGGCTTCCTTGGGCAGAACATGATAGCGGCTCCAGCCCGGGGCCTCCGGGGCGACGCCCGCAATGTTCTGGGACAGAATGATCGCAGGGGGGTTCCACCCGTGATTCAGTGATGAGGGCGCTTCATACGCGTCGGTATAGGAGGCCCACCACCGGTCATACCCTTCCCACAGCGTTGTGAAGCTGCAGGGGATCATGGTCTTGAAGCGGTCATACATCCTGAGCAAGGCGTACTCCTGCCTACCCATGGTGCAAAGTGCCTCAAACACCCACCGGTCAAAGAAATTGCTGGCGTAAAACTTTCTGGTCAGCACGCTGGAATAGATAGACTCCCACTTCGAACGGTCCGCAAGCCCGGAGTTGATGGCCATGGCATTGGCCCGGTCGTCCGGCATCCTCACCTGGGTGGACTGGTAATAGCTGCCTTTCCAGTAGGTGCTGTCAAAGGTGCTCCTGAGGCTTTCGAGCCGGGCGTCAATAACGGGCAGATCCGCCTCATGGCCGGTGAGCAGCGCGATTTTCCGCAGCGTCTGCAGGTCCATGTAGAGGAAGCAGGTCTCAATGACGGCTGTGTCCTTGAATTCCTTGCCCCAATCGAACCAGGTCCGCGGATTGCCGGATTGATAGACTTCCAGCAGGAACGTTTTGGTCTGGTCGTAGACGGCGCGGATCGACTCCAGGTCGCCGGTATGCAGATAATAAAACCACAGGCCATATTCGCCGAGAAATTCCAGGTGCTGGCCGGGATAGAACTTGGGCTCCAGTTTTCTGAGGACCAGATCCTTGCACAAGGCATGGGAGGCCTTGTCGAAGACATAAAAACACTGGTTCAGCTCAGGGGTGCCATCGCCCCAGAACCCGACGCGCTCCCGGTCCGGGCAATCATAAAACCAGTCGCGCATGCAGACATATGCGGTCCGGGCCGCCTTCTTCCAGAGAACATTATAGTCCTCGTCGTTGCATTCAAACGACCCCGCGAACGTGGTGTCGTAGCCCGTTTCACGATACTGCACGGCCTTCACGGTGACGCCGGCGGGAATCGTATAGATGGCCCCTTCCCCGCTGACCCAGTTCTGAGCCTCATAGGTGTGATCCCCCGCCTTGGTTGTAACCGTCTCCGTGGGGGTCAGATAGAGGACAAGCGGATTGCTGGAGTTGAGACTGATCTCCCTGCCGGCTGGAGCCTCAACCTGGATCCGGGGCTGGAAGTGGCAGTTGTACGGCATCGTGCAAACCAGCTTCCATGTGCCCGTCTCGCAACGGGGCAGGTCCCTGGAGAGGTGGAGATACTCTTTGATTCCGAAATCTTTGATCATTGAGGTTTTCCTTTATACTCCTGATATCACGCTGACGGGAAAGCATGGAAGCCCGCAATCCACGTCACGGGTCAAAAAAGATTCCGCTGATCGTCACGAGATCCCCGCGGATCCGGTTCAGCCTGAACTTCGCGGATTTGTCATACCGGTACACCAGGTAGACTCCGCCGGCATGCCCGTTCACAATCTTGACGGGGGCGATCAGGTCCAGGGTGTCGGCGTCCATCATCTCCACAGCCTGGCGCCCCCTTTTTTTATCCCAGTCAACAAAGTACAAGGCCACCTGGTACTCCCGCTTCCCGTTGATCCCGATAGTGACGGTCATGGTTTGATCGACATTGGAATAACACGTGGCGTTGCGCACCGGGCTGTTGCGCCGATCCGGCGCCAGCGCCCGTTTGTCCGCCGTGCCCTTGGCCCACACCGTCTTATCAGGCACGCCGCTGTGCGGGAATGCCCGGTAGTATTGGATCGAGTTTACATAGGGCGGCAATTCCTGCTCATCCCGGCCGTCCCCGTTGTAATTGCACAGGACATATCCGTCTTTCCCGTAAACACCGCCCCAGTCGCCGCCGGTGGTGGCATCCGCCTTTACCGCTTTCGCGGCATACCGCACGGGCGGTTCATTATAAGCGGGCGTCGAGCCACTGTACGCGACCGACAGCGAATAGGCGCCGGGCTGCACGGAC
Source organism: uncultured Verrucomicrobiota bacterium (assembly GCA_964568965.1). Classification (GTDB taxonomy): domain Bacteria; phylum Verrucomicrobiota; class Kiritimatiellia; order CAIKKV01; family CAITUY01; genus JAABPW01. The sequence continues at coordinate 23,462 of CAZMSS010000014.1, forward strand.
GTGAAATACACGAATTCCGCGTCCTGGCCTGCGCCGCCAATGCCCGGCACGGCATGATAGGCGCCGTCCCAGGCAAGCTTCCCGTTGATGGTAATGCGGGTGATGGTCTTCTCGGCCTTGGGCACCCCGATGCGCCCGCTCGTTCCCGCCGGCGCCGTCACGGAACAGAGTCCGGTCGAAACATCAAAGCTCGCGCTGATGGCGCCCTGAGGCGTGGGGGTCTCCCCCGATACCCGGGTCAGGGTCCTGCCAAGGTGCGGGAGAATATCATACGTCTTGAAACCCGCCTGCGTGGGTACAATGCCGAGAACTTCTTCATTCAGCCATTTCACCACACCCGCGCCCCAGGGATGGCACAGGCTGACGAGTCCGCACTGGGCATTCGGCACCGCGTCATTCGGGCCGATGACGTCATTCCACGACGGCCGGTACACCTCGAAAGTCGTGGTGCCCCCATATTTCAACATGCCGCCCCACATGTCCCTGACCGTGCTCAGAGCATCATCATGTTTTCCCATTCGCGCCAGGGCCTGGATGATGAAATACTGGTTGAACGGGGAGAGCGACAGGCGGTTGACCCGGTCCAGGAAATATTTCTCGAAAAACGCCTTCTGCTCCGCGCCACTCAAGCTTCCCGTGTTGATGGCATCGGTCGCGGCATGAATCCCTAAACCGGCCGCCCAGGAAGGGTCTTTCCTGACCTCCTCCATCGCGGTCCGGACATACTCGTTGTATTTATCCCTCAGGTCCGGGCGCCCCGCCTGGCCCATGACCGCGGCAAAATCCTTCCAGGCTCGTATGGAGAGCATCTTGTATGCATTCTGGGCTTCCGGACCCGGCCGGAACCAGATCTCGAACCCCGCGCACAACCGCTCGTCCCATCCATAGAATTTCAGTTTCGGATCCTGACCGAAAACGGCACGGGCATCATCGAGCTTCGCGCACGCGTTGTCGATGTAGCGGCCCAGCGTCTCCGCATCTCCGGTGTACAGGTAGTAATCCAACAGGCTGAACACCCAGTACAGCGAATAGCTCCGGATGCCGTTGCTCTGCTGGGAGGTGTTGTCGATGTTCTTGCGGATGAAGTCAAAATTTCCCAGGGCCGCCAGCGCCGCGGCCTGCGACGTGTGTGCGTCGCCGGTCCAGGACATCCGGTCACCACGATCCATGAGGATGGATCCAAAGTAATCCTTGCACAGGGAGACCTTTACGCTGTAGGCCGACATGTACCAGATCTTTGTCAGCAGGGAATCGCTGCAGGAAAAGCTTCCGGCATAGTTCGTCGGCTTGACCTGGCATACGGCGCGAATACCCGTGATATGCCAGGGCTTGCCCGCCGATTTGACCGTGATCCAGGCAAAACGCACCCCGTCGTAAAGTTCGGGGTTGAGCTCAAGGCGGTAGGTGTTGCCGTGTTTGACCGGCACCCCGGTTTTATTCACGCCCGGCTCATTGTATTCACTGATACTCATCTCGACATCACCCGGGCAGTCGGAGCTGTCGAATTCCACCCAGGCGGCGCTCTCCACGCCAAAGTCGAGGCGGATCGCTCCCGGACCCTTCACGGTGACGTCCGGCTTTGGACCGGTCAGGGACTCCAGATTGCCGAACGATTCCAACCGGTCGGCCGTAACCACCTTCGGCTGGAGCAGGTAAATTTCAAAGGCATCATCCGTCCGGGGGTTCGACCATCGGTAACTGACAAGGGGATCGGGTGACTCCGGCACCACGGGCCCGCTAAAGCCGCAGGCATCAATATACCCATACGGCTCCTCGATCGGCGACCGGCCGGAAATGACAGACACACTCATATTTGCCAGCGACGTTATCGCCGCAACCCCGGCTCGAAATTTCATCTCATTCCCCATAACTGCCCTCCGCTCCCTAAACCCTGCCCTGTCCGACACCTGCTCCCTGAATCCAAAACTCTCTTTACTACCCATTCTTCTCGGGCATGTCGAGCTTCAGTGCCCACGCTTCTGCGATGCGGTCTTTACAGATCCGGACGGAATACTTACTCTGCCTTTCTTGATCGAGAAAGGGGCCTTTATGAAAGCCTTGGTAAAATCGCGTCCCGAAATGGGGTTGTGGCTGGAGGATGTGCCGGCGCCGGCGTTCGGGAAGAACGACGTGCTCGTCCGGATCCTGAAAACCAGCATCTGCGGCACGGATGTCCACATCTGGAACTGGGATGAATGGGCGCAGAAGACGATCCCCGTCCCCATGGCGGTCGGCCATGAGTTTGTCGGTGTCGTTGAGGACTTCGGGGAGAACGTAACGGCCCTCCATAAAGGCGAACTGGTGAGCGGCGAGGGCCACCTGGTCTGCGGCCGCTGCCGCAACTGCATGGCGGGGCGCCGGCACCTCTGCCCGAACACCAGCGGCGTAGGCGTCAATCGGCCGGGCGCGTTTGCCGAGTACCTCTCTATTCCCGTCACCAACGTCTGGGCGTGTGACCCCGCCATTCCGCTCGATGTGCTCAGCTGCTTTGATCCGCTCGGCAATGCCACGCATACGGCCTTGTCATTCCCGTTGCTGGGTGAGGACGTGTTAATCACCGGAGCCGGCCCCATCGGAGTCATGGCGGCGGCCATCGCCCGGCACGCAGCGGCCCGGCATGTGGTGGTCACCGACGTAAACCCCTACCGCCTGGATCTGGCCCGTAAAATGGGCGCCACCCTGGCGATCGACGTTCGCACCGAGTCCCTTGCCGATGCCCAGGCGAAGCTCGGCATGAAGGAGGGGTTTGACGTGGGCATGGAAATGTCCGGCAGTCCCGTGGCCCTGCGTTCCATGCTGGACAACATGGCGCATGGCGGCAAGATCGCGCTCCTGGGAATCCTGCGCCAGGCGGAGATCGACTGGGACAAGGTCGTCTTCAACGGCCTGACCATCAAGGGCATTTACGGCCGGGAGATGTACGAGACATGGTATCAGATGACCATGATGCTCCAGAACGGCCTGAACATCGCGCCGGCCATCACCCATCACTTCCACTATACGGAATTCGCCAAGGCCTTCGAGGTAATGAGGTCGGGTCATTCCGGGAAAGTCGTACTGGACTGGTCGAAAAAGTAACAGGAATCGCCATGAACAAGACTTTAGCAACGTGTGCCGGGCAACAGTTGGCCGAAATCGCATCGGCCGGTTTGCGCAAGGAGGAACGGATCATTGCCACGCCCCAGGGTGTCAAGCTACGGCTGGCTGACGGGCGTGAAGTACTGAACTTCTGCGCCAACAACTACCTCGGGTTGTCCAACGACCCGCGGCTCGTGGCCGCCGCCCAGGAGGCCCTCACCCGCTGGGGGTACGGGCTGAGTTCCGTCCGCTTCATCTGCGGCACGCAGGAACTGCACAAGCAGCTCGAGGGCCGGCTCAGCGCGTTTCTCGGCACGGAAGACACCATTCTGTACGGCTCGTGCTTCGACGCCAATGGCGGCCTGTTTGAAACCCTGCTTGGCCCCGAGGATGCCGTGATCAGCGACGAACTCAACCATGCCAGCATCATCGACGGCATCCGTCTGTGCAAGGCCCAGCGTCTCCGCTACAAGAACCGCGACCTGGCGGATCTCGAGGCCCGGCTCCGTGAATCGGCGGGCGCCCGCATCCGGCTGATCGCCACCGACGGCGTCTTCTCGATGGACGGAACCCTCGCACCACTCGATGGCATCTGTGAACTGGCCGACCGCTACGGGGCAGCCGTGATGGTGGACGATTCCCATGCCGTCGGCTTTGTCGGCCCGCGCGGCCGCGGCACACCGGAACATTTCGGGGTAACCGGCCGCGTGGACATCCTCACCGGAACCTTCGGCAAGGCGCTGGGAGGCGCATCGGGCGGATATACTGCGGGAAGCAAGGCGGTCATCGATCTTCTGCGTCAGCGCAGCCGGCCCTACCTCTTCTCCAATTCGCTGTGCCCGGCCATTGCCGCCACAACCCTCACCGCCCTTGATATGCTGGAGGCCTCCACCGCTGTCCGCGACCGGCTGGAACAGAATGCCCGCCATTTCCGCAAGGGATTGATCGCCCGCGGGTTCGTGATTCCGGACGGGGAGCATCCCATCGTCCCGATCATGCTCGGGGATGCGGTGGTCGCGACCCGCATGGCCGCAATGCTCCTTGAAAAAGGCATGTACGTGATTGCCTTCAGCTTTCCGGTGGTCCCGAAGGGGAAGGCGCGCATCCGGGTCCAGATCTCGGCCGCCCACACCCGCGAGGAACTCGACTTCGCCCTCGACGCCTTCGCCCAGGCGTACCGTGAAGTGACCGCCTGAGGCACCTTGCAATGTCCCGCAAATCAGGAGGAAGACTTCACCACTAATGGGGGAAATTCTGGAAATCCGGAGAAGAGGGGATTTTTCACACGAAGGCGCGAAGCCGCGAAGGGTTCTTCGGCTTGGCGGGGCTTAGGAGTTGCTGAAAAGAATGTTGCGGTATTTTCGTTCGGGCAGTAGCCCGAGCCAAAAATCCCGCAACACCGCTCCGGTGAA
>CAZMSS010000015.1:0-27733 GCA_964568965.1 uncultured Verrucomicrobiota bacterium
CGGCCCCGGTCACGGGATCGAACAGGCGCAACCGGTAGTCCACGCCCGGCTCCAGTCCCTTCACAGCTTGCAGGCCGGTGCCCATTGGGCAGTAGATGATGCGCAACGTGCGCGGGATGCCGGCCGCCAGGGGAATATCATGCCGGCCGCAGGTGAACGGCTGATCATTCAGCGTATCATTCCAGCCGGGCTCCACCCATTCCGGATGCGGTTCCATCTGCCACCAGGGCACACGCATAAGGAGTCGTTTCGCCAACCCCACCTGTCCCGAGCCGGGCAACCAGCGTGCCACTTCCCACGGAGTATTGCCCCAGGACATGCCGTGCGGCGACGGTCCGTAGGCCTTCTTGCGGGTATTGAACTGCCAGATGCCGTTGGCTCCATACGTAAAACCGGCGGCGCCATTCAGCAGGCACGCCCAGAAGAGCCAGCGCTGCACCTCCGGCCCGCAATAGGCGCCGATCCCTTCGTAGCAGACTTCGCTTTCGACCACCGGCATGACCGGCTCCGCCCGATACGAGGTGACCATCTGCTTCACGGTGTTCGGCAGCGAGCTGCGGTCGCCGTGGCCGGTCTGCAGCATGTCGAAGTCGAGAACGCTCGCATCCTCGACGCACTTACGGCTGCTGGAACTGGGATGGATGGTGATTGGGCGGGCAAAAGGATCGTTGGCCCGGACATACCCGGCCAGTTCGGTCCAGCCTTTCTTCTGGGTCAAGGCATCGGCATCCCAGGTCTTCGTTAGGTAATACGGCATGGTCCCTTCGCCGGCCAGGCACCACGTGACCGGGTAGGAGCCGTAGCGGGCGATCAGGTAGCGCCAGTGCTTCTTCATCTTCTCCACGCCCAGCCACGGCAGGAAATAGCCCCAGCAGGCAACGATGCACGGCATCAGCCCGGCGTTCACCAGATGCTGAATGCGGCGGTCCGCTGCATCGAAATAGGCTGGATTGATGCAGCCGAATTCCTTGGTCCAGGGGAAACCGGCCTCGTTGGCGCCGCGCTCGTCGAACGCCGGCATATCCGGATACAGGCCGGCCACAATTTGGACAACCGTGAAGCCCTTCTTTACGCGATCCGCTGTCAAGGCGCGGAAGTCCTGCGGCCACGAAAACCGCTTGCAAAGCCCCATCCACCAGGTGTCACCCAGCCAGAAGAACGGCGTGCCATCCGCGTGAGCGAAATGCCGGCGCTCCGCAGCCACCTGCACCGGGCCGTGCCGGTAGAGCGGATTCCTGCCCTTGTACGAAACAACCTTGAACGCGCCTTCCTGTGCGTGCAGCCCGGCGTCGGCCGTGCTGGAACACTCCGTCCGAAACCGGAATGTGCCGGTCCGGGGCGAAGCGAACCGCACACGCCACTCACGCCCCCCGGACCAGAACGCGGGGACGCGCTGCACCGCGCTGCTGCCGTCCTGCTGGAAACAAACGGTCAGTTCGACCTCATTGAACGGGTCCGCATGCTTCTTGCCGGATGTAAAAGTCCATTCGCCCATGTTGTTCTGCTGAAGCGATTTCATTTGTCCCCTTCTTGTGCATGTGCAGCGCTTCGCCGCCTACCTTCCCATCAACTCCAACTTTTGATCCAAGTAGTGCATGAAATCCGCATACGAAATATCGGGCGGAATGGAGTGGTCCAGGAAGGGGATGTAGCCGCCCTGTGCAAGCATCGGCGGTGATTGAGGCTGGTCAAAGTCAACGGCTCATTCCTCTCGCCATCCCTTGTCTTGTTTGTTTTCGGCGCATATTAGCTTTTTGTTCTCCTGATAATATGCGAACTTTATGCCGTATGGTAGATTATTGATGTTTCTGATTGGAGCATTCTTGTTCAATAAATGCGAACCTTGAGAACCAGCCTGCGCAAGATCGACCCCAATCCGGGCCCTATTTTGTCCTATGGCCGGGAGGTCCACCCGCCCGGGATGAGATCCGCGCCATGGCGCGCCGGGGAAAATGAGTGGAACATCGGCTACACTCTTTCCGGTGCCGTGAGGGAAGTCCTTTCTCAGGGCGAGACGTGGGAGCATCCCCACGATTTCATGTTGATGAAACCTGGCGGAGTGCATTCCTGGGAAGTCTCGCGCGATGACAAGGAGCCCTGGTGCGTGATCTGGTTTGTGTTCAAGCCCACACCGGATTGGCTGCCTCTGCTTGATCTGCCGGAGGAATTCCCGCACTTCAGCCGTTTGCCGCTGGCTGGCCGGAAGCACGCCGGCAAGATCCGACGCGCTCTGCTGCAGGCGCACCGCTTCGCCGGCATTCCCGCGGGCGGCGGACAGGCACTGGCCATGAACGCCATCGAGCGCGCCCTGCTCTGGCTGAAGATCGAGCTCGGGGAAACCAACACGCATCTTGACGCGCGGGTGCGGGCCGCCATGGATCTCTTCACCCGCCGGCTGTCGGAGCCGCCGGCCATGCCGGAGGCCGCCGCGGCCTGCGGGTTGTCGCCCTCACGCCTGGCCTGGCTGTTTCGCACCGCCACCGGGCAATCGCCGCGAATCTGGCTGGAGCAGGTGCGCCTGAATCATGCCCGGGACCTGCTGGCCACCACCGGATTGCCCGTCAAACTCGTGGCCGCCGCCAGCGGCTACAAGGATCAGCGCCACTTCGCCACCCGCTTCCGCCGCCGCTTCGGCCTGACTCCGGTCCAATGCCGGTGGCAGGAGTGAGCCGAAAGGCACACTTCGGCATCTCGAAATGCTGAAGCCCAGGCTGCCGTGATTTCGCCGCAGTTGTTCGGACACAACCTGGAACATACCCGCCGTGCGATCTGGCGCGGAATCAGCGCAGAAGCGGTCGCCAACCGGAAGTTCGCCGCTGTGGACGACGGATTACCGAAGCATTGGTGGACACTGAACGGCGGCGGCGTGTTGGTGGACGACAAGGTTGTGTATGTTGGCAAGCACTCGGTCCGGCTTGAAAGCACCAGTGAACCATTCTCTGGCGTCTGGCAGCAACACGACTGGCTGGCGTTCCGCAAAGGCACAAAATACTCATTTCGGGTGTGGGCCAGGTCGAACAGCAACCAGACACTCCGGATGCGAGTGGTGGATCGGGCCGGCTTCAACAACATTGTTTTTTCTTGCTTGCCCTGAGCTTGTCGAAGGGTCTTCTCGGTGCCTCCGTGCCTGGTACTCCAGGCGGGTGGCGAATCGCCCCGGTTTGAGCCGATCCAGAGACGATGACCGTCAAGGCGAGACCCTTAGGTTGACGCGTATGGCCCTGAGGGGGGCTACCCTGTTTCTTCTGTATCTTTTCCTTGGCGTGGGGAAGCGGGGTGGGGTATTCTGGTGGGTGTGAAAACAAAACCCAAATTTATTGTCCGGAACGCCGGATTTACCGATGCGGAGGGGATTTACAGTCTGATCAAGGCCTATCCCAAGGAACTCCTGCCCCGTCCCATTTCCGATATTGCCGAGAATATCGACCGCTTTATCGTGTGCGAGTGGAGGGGGATGGTCGTGGGCACGGTATCGTGGTCCATTCTGCCGGAGATCGGTCATGTGCGGCACCCCTCCGTCGAGGTGAAGTCGCTGTCGGTCAAGAAATCGTTACGCAAGCATGGTGTGGGCCGCTTGTTGGTCTCGGCTGCGATTGAGCGGATCCGTATCCTGAATCCGTCCCAGATCATCTGCCTGACCTTCACCCCGGGGTTCTTCGCGAAAATGGGTTTCCATGAGGTTCCCAAGGCGTCCCTGATGCACAAGCTCTACATGGGGTGCATCAACTGCGCCAAGTACGACTCTCCTTTCACCTGTCCTGAAGTCGCAATGGCGATGGACGTATAATTTTCCCTCCCATGACTCCCTTCGTCCATCTCCACGTCCACACCGAGTACAGCATGCTGGACGGAGCCTGCCGCATCAAGGACATGATGGGCGCGGCGCAGTCCATGGGGATGCCCTCGGTGGCCATTACGGACCACGGTGTGATGTATGGGGTGGTTCCCTTTTATGAGGCGGCCCGCGCCAAGGGCGTCAAGCCGATCATCGGGTGCGAGGCGTATATTACGGGGGGGAGCCGGTTCGACCGGAAGGCCGAGAACCCCTCCAAAACACAGGCCCATCACCTTGTGCTCCTGGCCACCAATGAACTGGGTTACCGCAATCTGGTCCGCCTGATCAGCGCGGCGCATCTGGAGGGGGTCTATTACAAGCCCCGGATTGACCATGAGATTCTCGCCCGGTATTCCGCGGGCCTGATCGGCCTCTCCGCCTGCCTCAAGGGCGAGATCCCCAGCCGGCTGCTGGAGGATGACGAGGCGGGTGCGCTCCGCCTGGCCGGCCTGTATTCGGACATTTTCGGCAAGGGTAACTTCTTCCTGGAAATCCAGGATCACCTGATGCCGGAACAACGCAAGGCGAACAAGGGGCTGGTGGAGCTGGCGAGGAAAACGGGGTTGGGCCTGGTGGCGACCAATGACGCCCATTACCTGAAGCGGGAACATGCCGAGGCCCATGAGATGATGCTGTGCCTCCAGACCCAGACCGTGCTGAGCGATCCCAAGCGGATGAAGTACCCCTCGTCGGAATTCTATTTCAAGAGCGGCGATGAAATGGCCCAGATCTTCCGCGAGGTTCCCGAGTCCATCACCAATACCCTCCGGATTGCGGAACGATGCAACCTGGAGTTCGAATTCAACCAGCCGCATTTCCCGCAGTTCACGGTGTCCTCCGGGTTGTCCCAGAAGGACTACCTGATCGAGCTCTGCCACAAGGGGCTGCTCAAACGCTATGGGCTGAAGGATCCTGCTCATCCGTGCGATGATCGTGAAGTCGAACTCGTGAAGCGCTGTGATTACGAGATTTCCATTATCGAACGGACCGGCTTCATCAATTACTTTCTCGTGGTGTGGGACTTCATCCATTATGCGAAGACCAAGGAAATCCCGGTGGGCCCCGGTCGCGGATCGGGCGCCGGAAGTCTCGTGGCTTACCTGCTTGAGATAACCGGTATCGATCCGATCCGGTACGACCTCATCTTTGAACGCTTTCTCAACCCGGAACGCGTTTCGCCACCGGACTTCGATATTGATTTCTGCCAGACCCGCCGCGGCGAGGTGATTGAATACGTCAAGGACAAGTACGGCAGGGAGAATTGCGCCCAGATCATCACGTTCGGATCACTGGGGGCCAAGACCGTCATTCGTGACCTTGGCCGCGTCATGGAACTGCCGTTCTCGGAATGCGACCGGCTGGCCAAGATGATTCCGGATGATCCCAAGATCACCCTGGTCAAGGCTCTGGAACAGAATCCTGACTTCAAGAAGGCCTACGAGACCGAGGCGAACTGCAAGCGGATCCTGGATTATGGCTTCATCCTCGAAGGCCTTTTCCGCAATGCCGGCACGCATGCCGCCGGAGTGGTGATCGGCGAGAAACCGCTCATCGAGATCGTTCCGCTCTCCCGTGATAAAGACGAGCAGATCATCACCCAGTACGCCATGGATCCCATCGGCAAGATCGGGTTGCTGAAAATGGATTTCCTCGGCCTGAAGACCCTCACTGTGATCCAGGAGGCGGTGGACCTGATCCGGCAGACCCGCAGCGAGACGGTGGATATTGATAACATCCCGGTGGACGATAAGGCTACTTTCGAGCTTTTCCAGCGTGGCGACACGGTCGGGGTATTCCAGTTTGAAAGCGGCGGCATGCGGGACAGCCTTAAGAAACTTGGGCCCACGGTGATTGAAGAACTGATCGCCATGAACGCCCTCTACCGGCCCGGCCCGATGGAGTTTATCGACAGCTTCATCAAGCGCAAACACGGCACGGAAAAGATCGAGTACGCGCACCCCCTGATGGAAGGCATCCTGAAGGGCACCTACGGGTACATGATCTATCAGGAACAGGTGCAGCGCGTTGCCAATGTCCTTGCTGGATTTTCGCTGGCGATGGGTGACAACCTGCGTCGGGCCATTGGCAAGAAAAAGGCCGATGAAATGGCGAAGATGAGGGCAAAGTTTGTAGAGGGCTGTGCCGCAACGAATAATATCCCTGCCCGGAAAGCCGGGGAGGTCTTCGATCTGATTGAGAAGTTTGCCGGCTATGGCTTCAATAAATCCCATAGCGCCGCCTACAGTGTCGTGGCGTTCCAGACCGCCTTCCTGAAGACCCATTACCCCGAGGAGTTCATGTCCGCCCTGCTGTCGAGCGAAATGGGGAATCTCGACAAGATCCCGGTTTTCATCACCGAAAGCCGGGCGATGGGGCTTGAGGTGCTGCCCCCCAACATCAACTTCAGTGAAGTCCGTTTCAGCCCCGTCAAGGGGGCGGTTCGCTACGGCCTTGCCGGGATCAAGAACGTGGGCGAGGGGGCTTCACGGGAGATCGTCGCGGAGCGGAAACGGAATGGTCCCTTCAAGGGACTCATGGATTTCTGCCAGCGCCTCCAGGGACAGGTGATCAACAAGAAGACCACGGAAAGCCTGATCCGGTGCGGCGCCTTTGACAGTCCCGACGCCGACCGTGCCCGTATGTTCGCCGGGATCGACTTCGCCTTGAACCGGGCCAATGCCGCCGCCCGCGACAAGGCTTCCGGGCAGGCAAGCCTGTTTGACCTGATGGCCGCGGAACCCCAGGTGACGGCCGACGACAAGGCCCTGCCCGCCGCCGACAAATGGTCTGAAAGTGAATTGCTGGCCGGTGAGCGCGAACTCCTCGGAATCTACATGACAGGGCATCCCCTCAGCCAATATGCAGGACTCCTGCAACGCTACCAGTTGACCAACGTCCAGGGGCTGAAGAATGTCGAGGGCGGCGGGATGACCCGGCTGGGGGGATTGATCTCCACCCTGACGCCCCGGATGACCAAGAAAAAGGAACCCATGGCGATTATCAAGCTGGAAGACCTTGACGGCAGCGTCGAGGTGGTCGTCTATCCGGATGCGTATCGCGAGTACAAGCATGTTCTTGCCCAGGATCAGGCGATTATGCTTTGCGGGGAAGTGCGTTTTGAAGAAGGCGAGCCCAGGATCATTGCCAGTGAGGTTTACCCGCTGCGGGACTGTCCCAACCTCTTTGTCGAGAGGGTCAACATCAAGCTCCCGGCGGAACGGGTGGAGAACGGACAGGTCATGTTGCAGCGGGTTCGCGATGCTTTGAACATCCATCCCGGTCGGACGGATGTTCATATCTGTCTGGAATTCGCCTCCGGGGAAAAGGTGTTCCTCGACACCGATAACCAGTACAAGGTCACATGTGAGGAGGCCCTGATTACGGAATTGGAGCATATTCTCGGGGAAGACTCGGTACATGTTGCCGTAAATCAGGTTGCCTGCAGGAAACCCCGCCGCGCCCCCCAATACCGGCGCAATGATGCGGGTAACGGGGGATAACGGGGTATGGAAACCAGACCGTCAGATGCCTGTCAGCACTATTTCCGGACGCCGGACGCGACGATTTATGGTCCGGTCGACATGGCGACGTTGTGTTTATGGGCCGCCGATGCGAGGGTGATTCCCGGTTGTGAGTTGTCTGCGGACAGGAGTAATTGGTTCCCCGTGGAATCCCTCCCGGAGCTCCGGCTCAACTGGTCGGTCCATTTCGACGATCACACGACCTACGGCCCGCTGAATCTTCTGGCCATCTGGACGCTTGCGGCAGAGAAATCCATTCCCCGCGGTGTAAAGTTGGTGGAGACCGGATCCCCGCGTACGGCGGTTCTCGATGATTCCCTGCTCCCGTTGCTGGTGGATGAATGCCGCAAGGTACTGGCCGGTTGCGGGAATACTTTGACCGATGCGATCGGGCGACTGGCTGCGGCTCACAAGGCCGTCATGGCGCAGCTTGCCGACCGGGATGCAAGCCTGGAAGTACTTCATGCAAAACTGGAACAGGCCGAACTGGATCTGGCCAGTCATGCAAAAGTCCTGTCAGAGACGCAGCGCCGACTGGGGGCTGTCAATGATTCCGCCTCGTTGGCGGCAACCCTTGAGCGCGATACTGCAACGCTGCGCGACAATCTGGCGGCCGCACGGACGGCCCTGGCGGAACGCGATGCCCAATTGACTGCCATGAGCCTCAAGCTCGGGGCGACTGAGGGCGATCTGGCTGTAAATTTGAAACTGGTCTCCGAGACCCAGCGGCGGATGGCCGAGACGCTGGAGTCAGGGCGTGAACAAGCCTTGAAGGACGCCGAAGCTCTCGCTCAAATGAAGTCCGAGCTCGACACCCTTTCTCGCAGCCTCCAGGAGGCGCGCGTGGAACTTCAGGAGCGGGACGCCCGGATGCAGCAGCAGGAGGCCTCCCTCGTGCAGTTGAAGTCCGAGGGGGAGGCCCAAGCTGCCCAGTGGCTGTCCCGCTGGGAGTTATCCCAGCAGTTGCTTGCCGTCGAGGTTGAACGCTCACGGCAGGAGGGCGAAACCGCGGCACAGTTGAAAACGGAGGTGGAGACGCTGACACTGCGGCTCCGGGAGGTTGAGGGGGAGCGGCAGGAAAAGGATAATTTGGCCAGGAAGCAGGAGTCAACCCTCGCCGCCCTCAAAGCCGAAGGTGAAAAACTGGCCTCACAGTTGCGCACGAAGAACACGGTCCTTGAGAAGGACAGCCTGACCTCCCGGCAACGTGAAGAGGCCTTGGCAAAACAGTTGAGCCAGGCCAAAGAGGCGCTAGCCAAGGCGCAGAAGGCAGGGCGGCAGGCGGAGCAGAAGCTGAAGGATGAAATGGCCTCCGTTCAGCGTGATTTGAACGTCCTGATGATGGCCAGCCGTTGTGTCAAACAGGTCGTCGGTGAGGAGAAGGTGAAGCCGGCTGCCATCGACTGGGTCGGGGAGGGCAAGGGAGTACAGGCGGCTCCGCAGAGGAAGGACGATGTTGAGGCGCAGTTTGCCCGGCTGACCCTGAATGAAAAGTTTGTGGTGTTGCAGAAGGAACTCCATACCTCAGCCGAGGAGAAGGAAGTCATGCGCCGCGACCTTGAGAACATCAGGGGCCGCCATGCATTTCTCCAGTCGGAGTCTTCCCGCAAGGAGAAGGAGTCGGCGGAAAAGCTTGCGCAAATCCAAAAAGAAATAAAGACTTCATCCGAAATGCTGGCCCGGACAATGGAGGAGCTGGAGAGGCGCGAGGGCCTGCTCCGGGAGATGAGGAAGAAGACCGGTGCGGGGGGGGGTGCGGCTGGGGGACCAGCGGTCCTTGATGCCGAGGTCATTCACTCTGAAGTGCTGGGGCCGGAAGAGGGGGGTGAGCACGGGGCTGTGACGGAGGAGCCGGTGGCGGCGAAGTCGGGTCCGGAAGTGGCTGATTTGCCCAGGGGCCATGCTGTTCTGAATAATGTTGAGGCCCAACTTCAGCGGGAGCTGAAGAAATGGGAAACCTTGAAAAGGGAAAATGAAAATAAGGGCGGAACCCTGGGGAAATGGTTCCGGCGAAAGTAACCATGACAGACGAAAAGAAAAATCCTGAGTCGGAGAGCCGGAGCGTAGACGGTCTTACGGAGGTATTGCGATTGCAGGCGGAGGCCTTGTCGCGGATTTCTGAACGGATGTCGGGCATGCGTGGCAATTCCCCTGGGGCGGCTCCATTGAATCCTCCTCCTGTATCACCGGGGAAGGACCTGGGGCAGGGGCACAATCTTCCGGTGCTGGCCGGTGATCCCTCCCTGAATGAGGATTCCCTGCCAGTCCTGAATTCTTTCAAGAAATTCCTCGACCATGAACGCCAGCGGGCTCGGAAACGCATTCTGTGGGTCCTGCTGGGAATCACGGTGGCTTTCTCAGCGGTTCTGGCGGTCATCGTATGGCTGAACACTGAGCACGTCAGTGCGCTCAAGTCTGATATCCTTTTCGAAAAGGTTGCCGCGGAGAAGTCCCGGAAGCAGGCTGCTGCCGAGATCCGGAAGGTGTCCGACGGGGCGGCGCTCTCGGCCACCCAGAATGCCAATACCATGCGCAAGGACATCACGCGGAATATCCTGTGGGCCCATTCGGTGATTTCGTCGAACCTCTCCTCCGAATTGTCCGGGCGGGACAGCGAGATCGACCAGCTGAAGGACAAGGTGTCAGCCCTCGAGATTGAGAACACGATGCTGACGAAACAGCTGAATGAGCTGGGACGCCGGGTGAAGGCCGTTGAGGATGACTACCGGGATTTCCTGGAACGCCCCCTGTTGGAGGCCCAGCGTCGTGATGCGGAAAGCGTGGTGGATGCGGATTTCACAAACCCCCCGCCCCTGGCGTCCCGCGCCACAAGCCCGCTGATGATCAACTCGGCCCGACTCGGGCGGACTCTGCAGCTTCAGATGCCAAAGGATTAATTGCGGTGCGGCAGGCGCGGGCGATACCCGCGCTAAAAAGAAAAACGGGAAGAAGGTTGCCCTTCTTCCCGTTTTTGATTTTCAGGATCTGTCTTACTCCGCGGCGGGGGCCGGGGCGGCGTCTTTCTCCACCATCGCTGCGCGACGGCTGAGTTTGACCCGGCCCTTTTCGTCAATGCCGATGCACTTGACCCACATCTGGTCGCCCACCTTGCAGACATCCTCGACATTGCGGACATGGAAGTCCGCCAATTCGCTGATGTGAACCAGGCCGTCGCGACCGGGGAAGATTTCGACGAAACAGCCGAACTTGGTGATTCCGGTTACGACGCCGTCGTAAATCGCGCCTTCCTCGGGTTCAGCCGTGATCATATTGATCTCGCGGAGGGCCAGTGTCATGCCTTCCTCCTTGCTGCTGAAGACCTTGACCGTGCCATCATCATTGATGTCGATCTGGGCGCCGCTGAGTTCGACAATGCGGCGGATGTTCTTGCCGCCGGGGCCGATCAGTTCGCCGATCTTGTCAACGGGGATGGTCACCACGGTGATGCGGGGTGCGTAGGGGGAGAGCTCTTCGCGGGGCTTGGCGATGACGCTTTCCATGAAATCGAGGATCTTCATCCGGGCAACCCGGCACTTCTCGAAGGCTTCCTCGACGATATTCCATTCCAACCCGCGGATCTTGAGATCCAGCTGGTAGCCGGTGATTCCCTGGCGGGTGCCGCCGACCTTGAAGTCCATGTCGCCGCAATGATCCTCGTCGCCGAGGATGTCCACGACGGTCTTGGCCTTTCCGGGCGCCGTGAAGAGGCCGCAGGAAATACCCGCGACCGGGCGGGTGATCGGAACGCCCGCGTCCATGAGGGCGAGGGTGCCGACGCAGATGCTGGCCATCGAACTGGACCCGTTGGAGCCCATGATGTCCGACAGCAGGCGGATCGTGTAGGGATAATCCTTCGGAATGACCTCAGCCAGCGAGCGCTCGGCAAGGTTGCCGTGCCCGATTTCCCGGCGGCCGGGTGACCCGAAGCGGCCGGTTTCGCCGACGCTGTAGGGCGGGAAGTTGTAATGCAGCATGAACGACTTGGAGGTCGGCCCCCCGGTAATGGCGTCCATATCCTGCGCGTCCCCGCTCGTGCCGAGGGTGACGGTGCCCAGCGCGTGCGTTTCGCCACGGCCGAAGAAGGCCGAGCCGTGAACGCGGGGCAGCAGGCCCACCTTGGCGGTCAGGGGGCGAACATCATCCGCGCCGCGGCCGTCGATGCGCTTGCCGCGCTCCAGGACATTCTTCCGAACCACTTCGATGGTGAGTGCGTCAAAGGTTGCGCGGAACTGTTCCTTGGTGATGGTCGGGCATTTCTCGGTCAATTTGGCCTTCACGGCTTCCTTGATCTTGCCAACCGCGCCGTTGCGAGCCTGCTTGCCGGCGATCAGGAAGGCCTCGGACAGTTCGGCGCCAGCAATGGAGCGGGCGGCGTCCAGGAGGGTGGTGTCGGGGGCGGGTTCCGCGACGACCTTGTCGCCAAGCCCGGCCTTGCGGCGGAGCTCGATTTGGGCGTCGCACAGTTTGACGCAGGCTTCGTGCGCGAAGCGCATGGCGGCCACCAGGTCGGCTTCCGAGATTTCCTTGCCGTCACCCTCGATCATGGTCGGGGTGCTGCGGTTGCCCGCATAGACCAGGTCCAGGTCGCTTTCCGCGCGCTCCGCCACGGTGGGGTTGATGATGAACTTCCCGTTGACGCGACCCACGCGGACACCCGCGATCGGTCCATGGAAGGGAAGGTCGCTGAGCATCAGCGCGGTGCTTCCGCCCACGATGGACAGGATGTCGGCGGCATTTTCGCCATCGGCGGAAAGCAGGGTGCCGACGATCTGGACGTCGTTCCGGTAGCTCTCGGAGAACAGCGGGCGGATCGGCCGGTCGGTGAAGCGTGCGGCCAGGATCTCGTTTTCAGAGGGACGGCCTTCGCGCTTGAAGAACCCGCCGGGGAATTTTCCGGCGGCGGAAAAACGTTCGCGGTATTCCACCTGCAGCGGGAAATAATCAATTCCTTCGCGGGGGGATTCCGAGGCACAAGCGGTCGAGAGGATGATCGTGTCACCCAGGCGGACGGTCGTGGCGCCCTTGGCTTGCAGGGCGAGGAGCCCGGTTTCAAGGGTGATGGTCTTGTCGCCGATGGCGACGCTAACGGATACAGGTTCTTTCATGATGTCTTTCTGAACAGGGTGTGTCTCAAACAGGATGAATCCTGAGAGTTATGGTCACAAAACGGGAAACAGTCCTGGCGCACGCCAGTCTGCCTTAACGACGGAGTTTCAGGCGCTTAATGACGTCCTGATAACCAGCTTCGTCCTTCGTTTTGATGTAGTTAAGCAAACGACGACGGGCGCTGACCATTTTGAGGAGGCCATAACGTGAACTGTGGTCCTTCTTGTGAAGCTTGAGGTGCTCGGTAAGCTCCTCGATGCGACGTGTCAACAAGGCCACCTGAACTTCGGAGGAACCCGTGTCCTTGGCGTGTCTCCGAAACTCTTTCTGAACTGTGCTCTTAACTTTGGAATCCATACGTGACTGAGCCCTATTCCCTTTCTTTTCTCGTTTTTCCTTACTTATTTGTTTGGCGGCACTATAGACTCCGGGTGCCACCTTTGTAAAGCCTTGATCCAACAATTCTTCATGGCTGCTGTGGCCAGAACCCGTCTGGCAGCCTGGACATCGCGGGCAATCTGCCCTTTCAGGGCGGCAAGGTCGGGGAACTTCTTTTCGGCCCGCAACCGGTGGAGCAGAAACACCTCAATCCGGCGCCGGTAAAGGTTCATCCGGGTATCGAGCAGGTGGAGCTCCAGCACCGGTTGCGAAACACGCGCCACAGTCGGGTGGTGGCCGAAACTGACGACTCCCAGGAAGGCTCGCCGGTTGACAATGGCTTGTGCCGCATAGACTCCCATCGGGGGGGAGGCTTCGTTATGGGGGTCCAGATTCGCTGTCGGGAACCCCAGCTTCCGTCCGATCCGGTTTCCGGGCACAACGGTTCCCAGAATGCTGAAGGGGCGACCGAGCAGGGCCGCAGCCTCGGACAACCTGCCCGTGGTGACGGCGGCACGGATGCGGGTGCTGGAGACCGGCTTTTTCCGGTACTGGACGGAAGGAACCCTGCGAACCGTGATCCCCCGGGGCTTCGCCCAAGCTCTCAGCATGGCAATATCTCCCCGTCCCTTATGCCCGAACCGCCAGTCATCACCCATGAATAGGGTATGGAGGGATGGAATACCCCGTTCGAGGCTTTTCAGGAAGACTTCTGCGGGTGTGGCGGCAAAGCGGCGGTTGAAGGGAACGAGGATGCACCCATCCAGCCCGAAATGCCTGAGTAACTCGAGCTTGTGCCGGGTATCGGTGAGGAGCAGCGGGGCTGAATCGGGGGTGAGGATCTTGAGCGGGTGCGGGTCGAACGTCATGGCCCAGGCTTCACCGCCAATGGCCTGCGCCCGGGCCAGGGTTTGGCGCAGCACTTCCTGGTGCCCGAGGTGTACGCCGTCGAAGAATCCGACGGCAAGACACACCGGGCGCTTGTGGCCGCTTAGTCCCGACATCTGGCGAATGATTTTCATTCCCTTGTTATCCCTCGCAGGTTCAGCCGGCCGCATCCCTGACATCGAGGGTGTGGAGGGGCAGAACGATGTCCAGCAGATCCATCTGGTTCATCGAAAGCAGTTGTTCGTAAGGAGTTGCCCGGGCGAGGTCAAACCCGGCGGATTCCGTCCGGCGAAGCTGGCACAGATGGGCGCCTACGCCGAGTGCCTCGCCGATGTCATGGCAGATCGTCCGCACATATGTCCCCTTGCTGCAGCGCAGGACGAAGGAGGCGAAGGGGGGATTGAAGCTCAGAAGGCGGAAGCTGTAGATGTGCATGAACCGGGGCTTCCGCTCCACTTCCTCGCCGCGCCGGGCGAGCTTATAGAGTGCGACGCCCTCGATTTTCACGGCCGACACCATCGGGGGTGTCTGAAACATGTCGCCCTTGAACCGGGCCATGGCGGCTTCAAGTTGTTCCCGGGTGATCCCCGAGGGATCGGCTTCCCTGACGACCTGTCCGTCGGCATCCTGCGAATCGGTTGTGATACCCAGGCGGAGGGTGCCCTCGTAGGTTTTGTCGGAGGACATGAACCGGTTGGAGACCCGTGTGCCGCGTCCCAGGAGAATGACGAGCAGGCCGGTGGCCGCGGGGTCAAGCGTCCCGCCATGGCCCACTTTCTTCAGGTTAAAGTGTCGGCGGATCTGGTGCACGATGTCATGGGACGTGGGACCGGCCGGCTTGTCCACCAGTAAAATGCCGTCAAAAGGGTCACCCTGGCTCATGACGGATCCGTCTCCTCCGTCCCGGGCGAGGGGGGAGACGTTTCGGAATCCTCTGCCGGGATGGGGATTTTGGATAGGATGTCCAGGACCCGGTCGCCGATCTCAATGGAGGAATCCAGGGAAAAGTGGAGCACGGGGGTGTACTTGAGGACGACAGCCTTGGCGATTTCCTCCTGAATTTCGCCATGAAGGTGCTGGATGCGGTGCAGCATGGCCCGTCGCTCGTGTTCATGGCCGCGGATGGAGATGAGCACACGGGCGCTTCGCAGGTCGCTGTTGGTAATCACGTGGGTGACGGTCAAGGCCGCCAGATCGAACTGGGTCCGGTCGAGCAGCCGATACAGAACCCCGCCGATTTCGCGGCGGAGGAGCTCATTGACTCTGGTCAAACGGTCCGTCTTCATGTTCCGCGAAAACCCGGTTACAGGGTTTGGGTGATACGTTCCACTTCGTAAAATTCCAGGATGTCGCCCTCGGCATAAGCCGTGAAATTGTCCAGCATGATGCCGCATTCCTGGCTTTCCCGGACCTCGCTGACATCGTTCTGGAAGCGCCGCAGGGACCCGATCTTGCCTTCGAAGAGAACGCTGCCTTCCCGCTTGACGCGGCCCTTGAGACGCGGGGTGATCTTGCCGTCGGTGCACATGCACCCGGCGATGACACCGGTCTTGGAGATCGTGAACACCTGCTGAACCTTGGCGTGGGAGACGACCTTCTCCTTGAGGATGGGGGTCAACAACCCCGCCATGGCTTCCTGGACCTGATCGATCAACTCGTAGATGATGCTGTGGAGGCGGATTTCAACGCCTTCCTTCTTGGCCAGCTTGCTGGCGCCTTCCTCGACGGGGACGTGGAACCCGAGCACAATGGCATCCGAGGCGCTCGCGAGCAGAATGTCATTGGCGGTGATACTGCCGACTCCGCTCATGAGAATGTTCAGGGACACCTTGTCGCTCTTGATCTGCTTGAGCGCATGGTCGATGGCTTCAAGCGAACCCTGCACGTCGGCCTTGATCATCAGCTGAAGTTCGACCCGATCCTTGGTTTCCTTCATCTGCTCGAAGAGATTTGCCAGCGAGGCGCGTTTCGGGGTCGTGAGCTGGGACAACTTGTAGGCGGCCGCCCGCTCTGCGGCGGCGTCACGCGCCGCCCTTTCGTTCTGGAGAATTTCAAAGGGAGCACCGGCATCCGGAACGCCCGACAACCCGAGGCATTTGACGGGGATGGAGGGACCGGCGGACTTGATTTTCTCGCCGTGGTCATTGATCAAGGCGCGAACCCGTCCATAATGCTGGCCGCAGAGGATGACATCGCCCACATTCAAGGTGCCGTTGGCGACCAGAAGATGGGCTGTCGGGCCCATTCCGGATTCAAGTTGGGATTCAATTACAAAGCCCTTGGCCGGCTGGTTCGGATTGGCCTGCAATTCCATCATTTCAGCCTGGAGCAGGATCATCTCCAGCATTTCGGGGACACCGGCTCCGGTCAAGGCGCTGACAGGGCAGACAATGGTTTTTCCGCCCCATTCCTCTGGCGTCATCTCAATGGCCTGCAATTGTTTTTTGGCCTTGTCGGGATTGGCCGTGGGCAGGTCCATCTTGTTGAGGGCGATAATGATCGGGACGTTGGCGGCCTGCGCGTGCTTGATGGCTTCCTGCGTCTGGGGCATCAGGCCGTCCTGGGCATCCACCACAATGATGGCGATATCCGTCATGTTGGCCCCGCGGGCACGCATGGCCGTAAAGGCGGCATGGCCCGGGGTGTCGAGGAAAGTAATGCTCTTTTCGCCGACCTTAACGGTAGAGGCGCCGATATGCTGGGTGATCCCGCCGGCTTCGCCCTTGGCCACTGTTGTATTGCGAATCCGGTCCAAGAGGGAGGTTTTGCCATGGTCAACATGACCGAGTACGGTGACCACGGGGGGGCGATGCGCCTTTTCCTCGGCCTTTTTCTGTTGAACGACCTGCTCGACGGTTTCTTTTTTGACCAGCGGCTTGTGTTCAACCTTCTTTTCACGTTCAACGGTAAACCCGTGCTTTTCTGCAACCCGGGCGGCGTCCTTGATCTCAATATGCTCACTGATGGAGGCAAGGACGTTCAGGCGCATCAGTTCGGCAATCAGCTGGTTCGGCCGGACACCCAGAATGCCGGCGAGATCGCGCACCACGATGGGGCCTTTCAGAATAATGACCTTGCTGTTTTCTGCGGAAGCTTCTGCAGGGGGCGGCACCGCGGGGGCGGCAGGCTTGGCTTCGGGGGCGGGAGCCGGCGGAGGCACCGGCTTGGCCGGACTGGCAGGTACAACAGGCTTGGCCGCAGGCGCGGGAGCAACAGGCTTGGCGGCTGGTTCCGGTGCGGGTGCGACCGCTGCAGGCGGAACAACCGCCGGCTTCTTCACGGTAGCACGGATCCGTGCCACGACATCAGCATCCAGGGTGCTCATGTGGTTCTTGGACGGGATGCCCATTGCCGTCAACTGGTCCAACAGGTCTTTACTGTTGAGCCCCAACTCCTTTGCTATCTCGTGTACTCTCATGGGACGATTTCGCTGGTCTCCTGTACAATCGGTTGTGCGGCCGCAGCGGCTTCATAGATCGCCTTGGACGTGGCACTGTCAAATTCTCCGGTGGCCTCGAGGTCAGATACTTCCGCCGCCAGAATGCCTTCAATGTTCAGGAAGCCGGCCTGAACCAGTTTTTCCGCGTTGGCGCGGCCGATGCCCTGGATGGCGGCCAGACTGTCTATGGCCTTTGCCACCTTCTCCTCGAAGGTCACATTGCCCTCATCCTTCTGGACATCGATTTTCCAGCCGAGCAACTTTGAGCTCAGGCGTACATTTTGCCCGCGTTTCCCGATTGCCAGCGAGAGCTGGTCCGCTTCCGTGGTCACATGGACCACGCGGGTCTTATCGGGGTCGATTTCGACCTTGGACAACTTGGCGGGGGAGAGCGCGTTCGCGACGTAGGTCTTGATGTCGTCGCTCCAGCGGACAATGTCAATCTTCTCGCCCGATAGTTCCCGGACGATGTTCTTAACACGGACACCCCGCATTCCGACGCAGGCGCCGACCGGATCCACCTTGGAGTCTCGGGAGATTACGGCGATTTTGGACCGGAACCCGGCTTCCCGCGCTATCCCCTTGATTTCCACGGTCTTATCACCGATTTCGGCAACTTCAAGTTCGAACAGGCGGCGGACGAAATCCGGATGGCTGCGGGAGAGCATGATGCTCGGCCCGGAGGGATTGTCCTGCACCGAGAGCACCAGGGCGCGAACCTGGTCGCCGATCTGGTAGATTTCGGTCGAAATTCGTTCCTTGGCCCCGAGGATGGCTTCCGCCCGGCCCAGATCCACAACGATGTCGCTGCGTTCGAACCGGCGGATGGTTCCGCTGATGATGTCGTTGACGCGGTCGCGGTATTCCTCATACACAATATTGCGCTCAGCCTGCCGGATCTTCTGCAGGATGGCCTGTTTGGCCGTCTGGGCGGCGATTCGACCGAAGTTTTTCGGGGTGACCTCGATTTCGATGGTGTCCCCGACCATGACATCCGGCTTGAGGCGGCGGGCATCCGGCAGGCTGATTTCGTCATGCGGATTAGCCACCTTGTCGAGCACGGTTACCGTTGCGAACGCCTTGATGTCACAGGTCTTGCGATCCATGTGAATGCGGACATTCTTGGCGGGGCCCACGCTCTTGCGGGAGGCGGACAGCAACGCGGCCTCGACCGTTTGAAACAAAGTTTCCCGGTCAATGCCACGCTCTTTTTCAAGAAAACTCAATATTGCTGAAAGTTCGCCGTTCATAATACACCTCAGCCTCGGGCCTTACGGGGCCTCTCCTATACATAAAAGAGTGGGACTAGCCCACTCTTCGCAACATCCCATTTCGACAAGACTGGCGAATATAACGATCGAAGACGGGTAGGTCAAGCGGTTTCGAAAAGGAAAATTCAACGATCAGGCTTCGGGGCGTGATGGATTCATGATAAATATATCGAGTAGACTCTTGAATCTCCCGGGATTTATCGTATATATGGAGATTCGTGATCGATTCGATCGGAGGCCAGGGACCTGTCGGTGGTGGCCGCGATGTGATTTTTCGGGTGTAGACAGAAATATGCAATAATCCGGACATCCTGCCAGGTGGACCGCGACCTCCGGGCGCGGTCAGGCCAGTGGATGTCCGGATTATTATGAGAACATCAATAACAACGAGGAATAGAGAAGAAAGGTGGAGCGCGATGAACGTCGGGTTTTACGGACATGTGAGGCAGTATCATAACATCAAGGCCGAGATTGACGCGAACATCCAGAAGGTTCTGGAGAGTGGCGAATACGTCCACGGTCCCATGAACAAGCAGTTCGAGAAGGAATTCGCCGACTTTTCCGGCACGAAATACTCCATCCCCTGCGGGAACGGGACGGATGCGCTGTGGCTGACGCTGATGGCCATGGGTGTCGGTCCGGGCGACGAGGTTATTACGAACGCGAACACCTTCTTCGCCACGGCGGAAGCCATCTGGATTGCCGGCGCGACGACCGTCCTGGTGGATTGCGATCCCAAGACGAAGTGCATTGATCCCGCCAAGATCGAGGCGGCCATCACGCCCAGGACGCGTTGTATCATCCCGGTCCACCTCTATGGGCAGTGCGCCGACATGCCGGCCATCAAGAAGATCGCCGACAAGTACAAGCTCTGGGTCCTGGAGGACAACGCCCAGGCTATTGATGCCGCCGGCGACACCTTCAAGATCGGCGAGCTGTCCGATGCCGTGGCGACGAGTTTCATCATCCAGAAGAACCTCGGCTGCTTCGGTGATGGCGGCGCGATCGTCACCAACAATGAGAACATCACCCGTGTGACCAAGCTGCTGCGCGCCCATGGATCCCCGGCCCGCAACGTCCATAGTTTCGGCTTCAATAGCCGGCTCGACGACATCCAGGCCGGCGTTTTGAGCGCCAAGCTCAAGCACATCCACGAGTGGAATGATCTTCGCATCAAGTGGGCCGAGCGCTATACGGCGGGACTCAAGGGCGTGAAGTCCTTTGATCTGCCGTACCATAAGCCCGGCTACCGCCACGTCTGGCACCTGTACGTCATCGAGGTCAAGGACGCGTCCAAGCGTGATGCGATGGTCGATTTCCTGGTCAAGAGCGGCATCGACGCCAAGACCCACTACTCGATCGCCATTCATCAGCAGGCGGGGTATCCGTGGGGTAAGGGCGCGAGGACCGTGGGATCGCTTGCCAATGCCGAGAAGAACGCGGCCACGTGCATCAGCCTGCCGATGTTCCCGGAGCTCACGGCCGAGGAAGTGGATTGCGTCATCCAGAAGTGCCTGGAGTGGGATAAGAAGAACAGCTGATCGACCTGGACTCCGCGTGGTGGACGCCGCCCTCCGGGCGGCGTCTGATCGCGCCCTGAGGTCACGATCCACCCGGCAGGGGGTGGTTTTGGGAAATATCTGAATTCAGAACAATGTTATTGGGTGGAGACAATTGATGAGTGGTCCTTACAGTGTGGTTGTGGTGGGAATGGGCAAGCGCGGCAAGCATCACGCGAGTGCCTTTCAGGCCAATCCCAATTTCAAGGTGGTGGGGATTTGCGATATTGACGAGACCCGCCTGGCCGCGGCCGCGGCGGAGCTGGGGAATCCGGCGACTTCGACGGATGCGGCTGCGTTGACCGCCTCCCTGAAGCCCGATGTGTTCTGTTTCTGCACGATGCCGAACCTGCGTGTCCCGATGATCAAGATCGGGGTGGACAGTGGCGTCAAGATGATCGCATTTGAGAAACCGGTTGCCGATTCCACCAAAGCCGCCCTGGCGATCAAGGCGATGCTGGCGGGAACGGGAATTAAGACGGTGGTGAGTCATCAGCACCGCTATGGGGTGCACTACCGCAAGGTGAAGGAGATTGTCGCCAGCGGGGCGCTTGGCAAGGTGCATACAATATATGCGACGAGCCCGGGCTGGATGATGCACATGATGACGCACCTGATCGACTACATGCGGTGGTACAACGGCAACGTGGACGCCGACTGGGTGATGGCCCAGGCTGCGGGACGTGGCAAGCTGAAGGACAATCATCCCTCGCCCGACTATATCGCGGGCGTTATCCAGTTTGCCAACGGTGTCCGCGGGATCCTGGAGACGGGGGCCGGTGCGCCCAACATCCCGGAGGTCGCGAAATGGTGGGGGCGGAATCGCATCCGCGTCATGGGTGATGACGGCTTCGCCGAGGTGCTCACCAACGGCGGCTGGCGGGCCGTGACGAAAGCCGGGGCGATGTCCGGCGCGGGCGCCATGGACTACGCGGCCGATATGCCTCCCTATGTCCAGGAAATGGCGGATTGGCTGAAGGATGACCGCAAGGTTCATAGTTGTAATTTCGACAGCGCCTGCAAGGGCTTCGATATCATGATGGGAATGTGCCGTTCGGTGGTGGACGGCGGCCAGGTGGCGCTGCCCTTGACTGACGGCCAGCTTGAAATTGAGGCGTTGCGCCAGAAAATGGCCGACAAACCCGTTCTTCTGGCATCACCGGATCATGCCAAGGAGTTTGGCCTGTAACCGGAGGGGAGGGGAAATGGAAGTCATCATCCGTCAGAGCGAGGAGGCCGCCGCCAAGTTGGTGGCCCAACTCGTGGCGCGGCAGTTGCGCCGGAAGCCCGACTCCGTGCTGGGGTTGGCCACGGGGCGGACCATGGAGCGGGTTTACGCCGAATTGGCGCGCTTGCACCGTGATGAGGGGCTGGATTTCTCCCTTTGCCGGACGTTCAACCTCGACGAGTATGTCGGGCTTGCCCCCACCGACTCCCACGCCTATCGCTATTACATGAACGAGAAGTTGTTCAAACGGGTGAACATCGATTTGCGCAACACTCATCTGCCGCACGGGATGGCCACCGATCTGAAGGCGGAGTGTGAGCGCTACGAAATCCTGATCCGGAACATAGGGGGCATCGACCTCCAGTTGCTGGGGATCGGTGAAACCGGGCACATCGGGTTCAATGAGCCTTTGTCGTCCCTGCGGTCCCGCACGCGCGACAAGTCCCTGACTCCCGATACCATTGCCGTCAACTCGACCTTGTTTGGTGATGAACCCCACCGGATGCCGCGGCGGGCGATCACGATGGGCGTGGGAACGATTCTGGATGCCCGCGAGATTATCCTCCTGGCCACCGGGCCCAGGAAGGCCGCCATCATGGCGAAGGCGGTGGAAGGCCCCGTGACCTCCATGGTCTCGGCTTCCGCGCTGCAGTTGCATCCGGCTTGCAAGGTGATTGTCGACGAGGCGGCCGGGCACGACCTCAAGGCGAAGGACTACTATCGCTGGATTTTCGGGAACGAACCCGAATGGGCGCCGTATCGCGACACCGAGCGGGCATAGGGGGGAAGTATGAGTACAGGCGGAGGGGATAAGTTCAAGTTCCACGATGTTGTCAAACGGTTCCGGGCCTGGGGGGATTTTATCGAGGCGACGCCTTACGGCTCGGGCCATATCAACGACACGTTCAAGGTGACGTTCAACATGGCGGGTGCGTCGGTGCATTATCTGTTGCAGCGCATCAATCATCATATTTTCAAGGATCCCCGGGCGGTCATGGATAACATCGTGCGCGTCACGAACCATGTGCGCTCCAAGCTGACGGCGGCCGGTGTGGCGGATGTAACGCGGCATTCGCTATGCGTCGTGTTCACCCGGGATGCCCAGTCGTGTCATCAGGATGGTGACGGGAATTGGTGGCGGATGTACCTGTTTGTCGAGGGGGCCCGGACCTTTGACACCATTGAGAACGAGGGGCAGGCGATGGAGGCGGCCCGGGCCTATGCCCGGTTCCAGAACCTGCTGGCGGAC
Organism: uncultured Verrucomicrobiota bacterium; assembly: GCA_964568965.1. Classification (GTDB taxonomy): domain Bacteria; phylum Verrucomicrobiota; class Kiritimatiellia; order CAIKKV01; family CAITUY01; genus JAABPW01. The sequence continues at coordinate 22,475 of CAZMSS010000015.1, forward strand.
CTCCCCGCGCCGAGGCTGCACGAGACGATACCCAATTTCCACAACACGCCGGTCCGGCTGGGCGCGTTGCAGGAAGCGATTGCGGACGATGTCTGTAACCGGGCGGCGGAAGCGCGCGATGACATTGCGTTTGTCGAGCGGCGCGCGACCCAGTGCGGGCGCCTGCTGGAGCGCCATGCCAAGGGGGATATTCCGGAGCGGATCACCCACAACGATACCAAGCTCAACAACGTGATGCTCGACAACACCACGGGCGAGGGGGTGTGTGTGGTCGATCTCGACACCGTGATGCCCGGCTTGGCCCTGTATGATTTTGGCGACATGGTGCGCAGCGCCACCGCCGCGGCGGCCGAGGACGAACGGGATTTGAGCAAGGTGCGGATGCGGATCGAGATGTTCGAGGCCATCGCCCGGGGATATCTGTCCGAGGCGCTTTTCCTGAACCCGGCCGAGCGGGAGGAACTGGTGTTCTCGGGCCGGCTGATGACCCTTATGGTAGGCATGCGGTTCCTCACGGATTACCTGAAGGGGGATGTTTATTTCAAGACCCGGCGGCCGGGCCATAACCTCGACCGGTGCCGTTCCCAGTTCAAGATGGTCGAGAGTATGGAAGCCCAGGCCGATAAGATGGAACGGATTGTGGCACGCCTGTAGGAACGGTTGCCCCTGTATCCATCCGGTGGATGCCCGCTCCAGTTCGGGAACGTTAGCAACTCACGTCCAGGGGGATGGGCCCAAAAGCCGGAACAGACCGGTCGGCTTCATCGGTCACATTGCAGTAGGGGTTGAACCCGTGTCCGTATGACAGGGTCAAATCCCGGGCCTGGGAACGCGGCAAGGTGGTCATGATGATGGCCCGGTTGCCCTGGAGCGCGACGTCAATGATGGTGTCCGCGCCAGTCGGCCCGATAACCGTGAAGCCCCAGGGGCGGCTGCCCGAACGCAGGGCTCCGGCTACGTTTCTGAAATTAACCGTGACAACAATCCTGGTGCGGTACACTCCGCAGGTTGCCGAGTCCAGTGTGATCGGGGGTTTCCCTGCCGCCGCACCGCCTCGAAGCACGTTCATGGTTTGCGCAAGCCGCTTGCCCAATCGTGCCTGGTCAATCCCGGCGATATGGATGGGATCGTCAAGTTTCAGGTCGATTGTCGGCACAACGGCCAGGTTACGGCAGGTTCCGGGCAACCTCCGCTGCTGGTCCCGGATCGAGTCCCATGCCGCTTCATCCTGCGCCCATGAGACAACTCTGGAGATCTGGGCCATGACGATGGGGAGCGCGCGGTTTCCCGTGTCACGCCGAACGGCACGGACCAGGGCCTTCATGCGCGGGGTGTACAGGGGGGCGTTCTGATTGTCGGCATCGCTGCACCCCTGGTACCAGATCAGACCGGCGACCTTGCCGCCGTTCATCCGGAGTCGGCGGCACAGCGCGCCGTAAAGGCTGTGGCCATCCTGGTGCCGGAGTGCAGGATCCCACTGGGACATGCTGGTGCCGCCATGGGCACAGGCGATCAAGCCCTGGGGGACCCCCGTGAAGGCTCGCATCGCCTGCCCGAAGGCCACGCCCGGACCGACTCCGCAGATCGGGTTCCGGACCGGGCGATTCCCGCCGTTGAGGCTGGTGTGAATCGGATCGATAGCCTGCCACAGGTTGTGAATCGGGTCGCGGGCCGGCGCCCAGCGATCGTTCATGTAAAAGGCACGGACCAGCGGGTCGGCCTTGGTGGCCGCCTTGATCAGGCCGATTCCCTCCATGTTGGACTGGCCACCCAGAAGCCACACATCGCCGACGAGGACATCGTTGACCACGATGCTGTCAAGGGTCTGCCCGGAGTGATTGGTGAGGCGGAGCGTGAGGGTGTAGGGGCCGCCCGCCGGAAGACCGGCAAGGCGGATGCGGAATATTCCGCGACTGGACTTTCCCGCCAGCTTATCAGTGAAGCCCGCCAGTCGTCGGGAGCCCCTGTGAGCCGTGATCCGGATCGGTCCGTTCATGGAAGCCGTTCCGGTGACAAGGACATCGCTCACGTTGCGGGCGTTGCGTTGCAGGACGATTCGGTTGAAAAGACCAGTGAGTAATTTCATAAGAACGGGTTTTTGGGTATCCAAACTGACCCATTTATTTCTCTTTGTCAATACCGCCAAGTCGCCCGGTTACGTCACCACATCAAGAGTCGAAAAACGAGTCTTGAGTGGCAATAATGGTTGATGATACACAGGGAGATGAGAGTGTGATAATAAAGAGGCGAAATGCTCCGCGATGGGCGTAATACATAAGGTCATGCAAGGGGAATACAGGTAAAAATGAAGCGTAAACTGAAGATGGGGATGATTGGTGGTGGTCCGGGCGCATTCATTGGGGCGGTTCATCGCAGGGCGGCCCGGATGGACGGCAAGATCGAGATCGTCGCGGGTGCGTTTGACATTAACCCTGAGAAGAGTCTGCAAATGGGCCGCGAGCTGTGCATCAGCCCGTCCCGGACCTATACCGACTACAAGACGATGATCACGGAGGAGCTGAAGCTTCCCGTAGGGGAGCGGGTTGACTTCGTGTCGGTGACGACGCCCAACAACTGGCACTACCCGATCGCCGCCGATTTCCTCAAGGCGGGGTTCAACGTCATGTGTGAAAAACCCATGACCATGGACGTCAAGCAGGCGAAGTCGCTGGTGGCCATCGTGAAGAAGACCGGCAAGGTCTTCGGTCTGATGCACAACTATACCGGTTACCCCATGGTGAAGCTCGCCCGCGACATGGTGCGCCAGGGCGACCTCGGGAAGATCATCAAGATCGTCGTTCAATATCCGCAGGGATACATGATGAAGCCTGTCGAGCGGAAAGGGCAGCAGATGGCGTCATGGCGGTCGGACCCCAAGCAGAGCGGCATCTCGGGGTGCATGGCCGATATCGGCATCCATGCCGGGAATCTGGCCGAGTACATCTCCGGCCTGAAGGTCACGCAGATTTGCGCCGACCTGACGAATTTCATTCCGGGGAACCTCCTGGAGAATGATGGCAATTGCCTGTTGCGCTTTAACAACGGGGCCAAGGGCCTGCTTCACGCCAGCCAGGTGTCGATCGGCGAGGAAAACAACCTGGCCATCTGGGTGTATGGCACCGAGAAGAGCCTGCAATGGCGCCAGGAGGATCCGAACTATCTCACGGTGAACGTCATCAACGGGCCCGCACAGGTGTGGAAGCGCGGGAACGAGTATATCGGCGAGAAGAGCGCGGCGGCGGCCCGCAATACCCGGTTCCCATTCGGGCATCCCGAGGCATTCCTCGAGGCGTTCGCGAACAACTATTGCAACTTCGCCGATGTCATCACCGCCCGGTTGGAGGGGACCAAGGTGGATCCGCTGGCGCTCGACTTCCCGACGGTCGAGGATGGGTTGTGGGGGATGCAGTTTATCGAGGCGGTCGTAAAGTCCGCCAAGCTTGGCGCAAAATGGGTGAAGCTGCAGAGCTGATGGAATGAATAGCAACAGGGAGGACTAGATCATGGCAAGACCGGTAACGTTATTTACAGGGCAGTGGGCGGATCTTTCGCTTGAGACGCTTTGCGAAAAGGCGAAACAATTCGGGTATGAAGGACTTGAGCTGGCATGCTGGGGCGATCACTTTGAGGTGGAGAAGGCTGATGAAGCCTATTGCCGCAGCAAGTTGGCCCTGCTGAAGAAGCATGACCTCAAGCTCTTCGCCATCAGTTCGCACCTTGTCGGCCAGGCGGTGTGCGACGTGATTGATGAACGCCATAAGTCGATCCTGCCGCCGCATGTCTGGGGCGATGGTGAACCCGAGGGCGTGCGCCAGCGGGCCGCCGCGGAAATGATCAAGACGGCTCAGGCCGCCAAGCGGATGGGGGTCAAGGTTGTCAACGGCTTCACGGGCAGCTCAATCTGGCATTTGCTGTACGCCTTCCCGCCGGTTTCGCAGGCCATGGTGGATGCGGGGTATGCGGATTTCGGGCGCCGGTGGAAGCCGATTCTGGATGCCTTCAGCAAGGCCGGTGTCAAATTCGGCCTTGAAGTACATCCCTCGGAAATCGCCTTTGATATCGTGTCGGCGGAGCGCGCGATCGCGGCCGTGAACGGTCATCCGGCATTCGGATTCAATTATGATCCAAGTCATCTCGGATACCAGGGGGTCGATTACGTGGAGTTTCTGCGTCGCTTCAAGGACCGGATTGTCCATGTCCACATGAAGGACGTGGGGTGGTCCCAGGTGCCGGCGCTCTCCGGGGTATTCGGGGGCCACCTGACCTTTGGTGATTCCCGGCGGTTCTGGGATTTCCGGTCGGTGGGGCGTGGTAACATTGATTTCGAGCGAATCATCCGGGCGTTGAACGAGATGGGGTATCAGGGGCCGCTTTCGGTCGAGTGGGAAGACAGCGGGATGAATCGCGAGCATGGTGCGCGGGAATCCTGTGAGTTTGTCAGGCGCCTTGATTTTGCGCCGTCCACGGTGGCATTCGACGCCGCTTTTGACCGGTAAATCCCTTTATGGTTGAGGCCTGCACGGAGCGGAATCGGTAACGATTCCGGCCTCAACGCTTGAGCATTCCGCTCCGTATTGCAGGGATGACACCCTGAGAGGGATTTGACCGCTCTCAGGGTTTTCTCTTCTGACCGACTTTTTTCCGCTTGAGAGTGCCGCCCTGGCCTCCTGCCTTTCGGATAAGGCGGGAGGTGCTCTGGGTGGTCTCCCACGGGTACGTTTCGCCGGCAGTAAGGCTTGACCGGAACTGCCTGAGTGTGGCCTCGTTTTCCTGGAAAAAGACCCGTGACATGTGTTCCGGAGTGCGGAACCCGACTGCGGCGGCAATTGTTTTGAGCGGAACATTGGTGGTGGCCAGCATCTCCCTGACCCGTTGCATGCGGATCCGGGTCAGTTCTTCCTTAACGGTACGCCCGAAGGAAGAAAGAAACAACCGGTCCAGATAGGGGCGTGAGACGCCGACGGTGCGTGCCGCCTCGGCGGGGGAAACGAAGTTGGCCAGATTGTCCCAGAGATAGAGCAAGGCCCTCATGGCCATCGGGTTATCCGCGCTCAGGATCTCTGTGCTGCGCCGCTCCACAATGCCGAGTGGGGGAATGATGAGGGGTTTGTCTGGAGGGGTTTCGCCTTCGATCATTCCATGCAGGATTTTCGCCGCCTTCCACCCCATTTGCTCCTGATTCATGTCAATGCTGGAAAGAGGCGGGGATGTGTAGTCACAGAAAATATGCTTATTCCCGACGCCCAGAACAGCCACCTC
>CAZMSS010000016.1:0-24707 GCA_964568965.1 uncultured Verrucomicrobiota bacterium
TTCGACGCGGCGATTGCGGCGGACATACGCCCATTGCGTTAGCGGTACGGCACGTTGACTCGCCGCACAGTCACGGTAGTGCCTGTCCAGTCGGGGCATGGCGCGTGGCTTTTTGGCATGTCGTGCTCCCATGCACCAGGTGCATAGGGTTGCCAGACCAACGGGAGCGTCAGGCCGTCGAGTCCGTTGGCCTCGATCCAGACGGAGGACGGGTACTCTGCGCCCCAGTAGCATGAGGCTTCGTATTGGTGCCAACCACCGGAGTAAACGCTGTAGGTCAATCCTACCGTGATCTGGTGTGTCTCTTTGGTCAGACTGACCGGGAGGTCGTGGTTCTCGCCCGTGGTGCCGCCTGTGTCGGTGGCGACGGAAACCTGCTTGATCGTCCGAGAAATGCACTGCACATGGAGCGTGAATCGCGGGCTGCCCATCAGGTAGGGTACGTTTGCGTCAACCAGGAAGCCGCCGGTATTGTAGAAGTCCCTAATGGCTAGGTAGTATGCTTTCGAGACCGGACCCGACCATATAACCTCGAAACGAGTGTTCGTCGCTGGAACGGGATCCCAGTAGTTGGTAAACAGAAAACCCAACTTATCGTATATGTCCTTTGGGCCTGACGCGGCAATCGTTCTGCTTTGCGTGATATTCCCATCCTCATCCAGCAAGTTGAATGTCATGCCACTGTACATGCCCGTCTCGTAATACGTTGGCATATTCGCGAAAAGCAAGTAATTCGAGGTGCCGTTAATAAGCCTCCCTGCTAGATTTCCGCCGAACAGCATCCGATCCACCAACTGAATCTTTGGATATTCGTAATCGATAAACCACCCGCTCCACTGCATGGGTGCCTCGCTCCACGGAACAGAAGGCGTACTGGGGCCGGGAAACAGCGGGGCGTTGTTTCCCGGTATGAAAAGTCTGTCGTCCCCTGTGGGCGGTAGATACTCACCGAAAGTCGCCACCCCGCCGGAATAAGCGGTAATTACCCGACTCTGTGGTTGGTCGAACGCGCCCCTCGCGTAGAACGGTGTGCGGTAAAAGTAGATGGTATCGCCAACTTTTGGCGGGAATGGCGGTTCGGGCCACACCGTCAGGGTTGCGGAGTTTGATCCGCTGTAGGTGTAGGTGCCCAAAGCGTTGACGGCGTTGTTGCCGGGATGATCACTAGCTATGCCCGTAAAGTCGGTTGCGGTACGGTTGCGGAATGCACGGCATGGCGATCCATAGAAATACGACTGGCCGTTGAACACTTCGAGAAGATCGCCCGATGCCATGTACCCAGAGGCGAAGCTTATCTTTCCGCCAGCAAACCAACCTGCCGCATTGGTGTCAGGAACGTTTGGAGCGGAAAGCTTTCCAGCCGACTCTTTTTTCGATACCCAGATACCATCGGTAGTTGGGCCAGGAATCCAGGTCGGATCTGTCCCAGGGAAAACAATCGTCACCGGAAGACCAGGTGGAAGCGTATGCTGACTCGGATCGCCGGGAGCGTGCCAATCAGGGAAGTCCGTTGTCCCATACCCCGATTGCTTGAATGTGTCGGGAAAATCATCCACCGTGATCGAGTAGCTTACGGGCGTTATCGTGTTCCCCTTGACTGACTGCGCCACGCCCTGGCAATTGAGCGTACCGAGGGCAGGGGTGAGGGTTGGGTCGTGATAACACGACGCAATCATCAGGGGGCGGGTATCAGTCAGGTTGTAAATCCCGGCATCCCGTAAGTCCTGCTCGGAAGGAGGATAGCCTAGGTAAGAAGACGGGTACGTGGTTGGTGTGCCAGTCAGCCCTGGTACGCGAATGTCGGTCATGGTGCTGCGTTGACGGTGAGGATTCCAGAAACATAGAGGATGCTGTATCGCAGCTCCCAGTAGGCTTTACTGGAGATGGAAGCGTTAATGACGAATAGGCCAGCTTCTTTCCCGTCCGTATCGCAAGAGCCGGCGAATTGGATGTCGTCGGAGTTTCTGGTACCGGAAACCGTTCCGTCACTCGCGGAGATAGCGGGGACCGATCCTCCTTGCGTCATGGTCTGGTCGTTGGCTGTCACCGTGAGGTTGGCTTTCCTGACCAAGAACGTTGAGTCGTGCCTTTCGATGGTGTAACTATCCAGAACGTTTTCATCACCCGTCACGTTGGCATGGATTGTGTACCACTTTGCCTCCGAAGTCGGCGTATAGTCGCAGGTCAGGTCAAGGTGGATCTTCGAGTTATCGCCCGATTGGATTCCCGAGATCGAGCCGGGGTAGCTCGGCATGGGATCTCCGTAATCCATGGAGAGTGCGTTGGCGGTGACGACCAGGTTTGCCTTTGTGATCGTCAAAATGGAATTCACGAAATGGAGATCGTAGTTGTAGGACGAACATGGCCCTGCTACCGTCGTGATCGGATACTGGCTTGAATCGGCACTGGCGGGCGATGTTGTAGTTGCGGTGGTTGTGGTCGTCGGTATCCCGTTCCCGCCCAGGCTGGCCGGAGTGTCTAAAGATCCGACGACCCAGCCGCTCCAGGTGCCAGCCAGGTCAGGATTCGGAGTGCCGTAGATTTTGCTCTTGTTGGGAGTCGTGTAGGTCAGCGTTTTCTTCGTGATCGAAAGGGTCTTCGATAGAGAGCACGAGTTGTAATTCGTGTCCCCTTCGTAAGTGAAGACGATGGTCCGCGAGCCTGCCCCGAGCGGGTGGTCGATATCAAATTTGAATTCCGCATGACCATTGAACGTTATGGACTTAACCGCATGGCCGAAGGATACCCCATCGCAAGTCATGGTGACGTTGCCTGATGGAATAGAGTTGACGCCTATGTTTCCGTTTCGGCTCCCTTGCGTTAGATCGATGTCGCCAGGATTCAGCACCACACTCCAGGTTACTTGCGCGCCATATTCAAAGGTGTCACCGGTCGGCGAGTGCGTTTCACTAAGGGAAGGGGTTGCTTTGGCAACGGATACGGACTGTTGGGAAGATGTGTTGCCGTTGTAATTGGCGTCGCCGCCATAAACGCCTACCAGGGAGTGCGTTCCAGCGGTCATGTAGTATCCAGTTTGCCAGCTATTGGGGTCTGTGATCAACTGCGATGCGTCCACGTAGGTATCGTCGATCATAATCTCCCGATAACCTGTTACCGCGGCGGTGCCTGTGCCTGATACGGGGGCGACGGCCATGGTTATTCGGCAGGGCTTTCCGTAGACGAGACCCGATGAGGGGGTCACCGTTACTGTCACGGGGTCGCGCTGGTAAGACGAGCCGGCTTGTAGGCCAGCAACATAGGGAGTCCAGCTTGATTCGGTGCCTAGTATGTTCGTTAGAGCATATATAGTGCGGGTCTTTTTTCGCCAGGCTCCGGTCGCTATATCAAAGCTGACGTCCGTGACGACAGTGAGATCATTCGGGGTTGTATTGGGTGCCGGACAACAGACGAGACGGTAACTATTTGTGCCGATATCAAGGACAGCCATGGCGGCCCCGTCCTGAATCCCCACCAACTTATTGACGTTCGTCACGCTCAGGTAGCCGCCAGAGCTGAGGGGCGGGATCTGATCATAAACCTGCCCGGACGTTTTGACATCGCGTAGCAGGACGGTCGAGTCGGTCGCAACGAAGGCGTTGACGATGGTGCCATAAACCACCTCGGCAAGCTGTTGGATCGACACGATCTCTAATACATTGCGGCGTGGGTTAAGGCGAGCCTGGCCAAACGCCCCGCGACGAGGACTGCCGGCGGCATCATTGCCGATGCTGTCGGACCCGAGCGATACTCGTCGAACTCCCGCCGGATTGCAGACCTTGACGAGGCTCGAATCGTAGCGGACGCCGTTCTTGTCGAGGAGATAGGCGTCTCCCTTCACGGCCGCGAGGGGATCGCTGGTCAAAACCGTCATATCGGTTTTCAGCTCGATGTACCGGATGTCGACGGGCACCGCGGGGGCTGGAGAGATCAGGGTAGCGGATTCGCGTTCGTACATGGTTACTCTCGGTTAGCAAAGCCCGTTCGGATGGTCGTTCTCGGCAAACCGCCGTCGTGCGAACTGCTCCAGGAGATTTGCGTGATCGGTGCCTCGACGACGGACGACATGCCGCCGCTCTCGATCGTGGTGAGGATCTGACCCAGTAGCCCCTGCCATGGTGCGATGCCGGCGGCGACGATCTCAGCCCGACAGCGACTGGACCCATATCGGGCGATTGCACCCGCCAGCACCATTCCCATTCGGGGCCGGTCATCGCGGGTGAAGGCGAGCCGATCAGGGGACTTGAAGAATCCCCACTTGTCGGGATCAGTATTTGTTTGAAGAAATGTTCCTGGAGCAAGCACCCACATCTCCGCATCATTGAGGAGAATTTCTTCGATCCCGTCGAGCGGGTCGCTCCCAGGAACCTCATATTCAAGCGCGAGCCGTGCGTCAGAATCAAAGGCAATGGTGACGACCATCTCGGCGGCGTTCCATATCGGCTCATGGCATGTAGGGGCCGTAGCGAGGAAGTTGTCTTTACCTAATAGGTGGCGTGGATTGCAAGTGAGCCGGACGCCCAGTCCATGACGCGGAATCCCGACATGGATCCCGGCCATGTGGGCCGGCTGGTACATTTCCTTGTCCTTCCTGATCCAGACCTGGGGCGGCATCATCTGCGGGGCATAGTCCGTATCGCTCTCGATGTCCAGCTTCGTCGGCGGCCATACGCTGTAGTCATAGTCAGATTGAAGGGGGAGCCAATGGAGTGTCTTGTGGGTGAGGAGTTGCCGGGGCGGTAGGTTGCCGCCGGCCCCGACGGAAGGCGATCCTTTGTCATCCAGCATGATTGCCGCCGAAATGGTCGCGAGGTCAAAGTTCTTCGGCATCAGCCAGAGAGAGAAGACGTCACGAAAACGCGAATCACGGCGGATATAGTCGGCCCGCTCCGCGCTATCGACGGGGTATTGCAATAAGCCATCAGCATCAGACGGAGCAGATCCACCCGTACCCTCATTGTAAGCGCGTTCATCGTCGGCATTCCACGCCATATCAATGGCGCCTTCTCTCGGATCATCCAGGTCGTCGCACTGTGAGCCAAGAAGCGAACAGCAGACCACCACCCGCTTTCCGAGCACACGGATCTTATGGACTTTGTGGTCGGAAGACACAGCGATGGTGGTGCTGAGGTTGGCGGGACTTTCGCCCGCCTTCACCCGGACTTTATTGGGGTTCGCCGGCAGTTTAGCATCACCTGCGGCGATCGCCTTGCTTTGGAGGGAGAAGACGTTTACCGTGAATGACTTATTCGAGTCGGAATAGTCAATCTTGAAATCGACGCCGAGCCGTGGGCTAATTAACTCGCGAAGGATGTGGTCGGCGGTGGTTGTCTCTGGCCACTTCTGCGCGTAGGTCAGAGATTTGAGAACGTCCGCCTGGCCGCCGAGTTTGAACTTCGGCCCACCCGTCGCGGAAAAGTCGCAATGCCACGCCAGGACATACTCAACAAAGTCGTAGGCACTCCAGATGTCTGTACCACCAAAAATATAGCTCTTGCCAGAATGATTTGCCACAGAACGATTGCCGACCAAAAGAGCATGTTGCCCTACGCGGTCGTTCATGTCAGGGAGCCAACCGAGCCAGTTATCTCCCTTGAGATCGGCTTTATCTGTCGCGATCCAGAGGCTCTTGCTGATCGATATCTTGCGCAAAATCATTTGCGGGCCGTACGCCTGCCACCGTTGTACCCCACTGGGAAATCCCTTGTCGCCTGGATTCTCCGCTCCGGTATCGCTGCCATGGATATTTCGTCCCTCGCCATAGATGCGGCCAAACCAGAGGGTTTGAAGCTCGTTCTTGACGGTGAGGCAGACGCGGATCCAGTCGCCGTCGAGTCCAAGCGGCTTATATTGCTTCAGGTCTTTATCCCACGGGTGGGCGAGGTTGCCATATTTCCAGAGAAATACCGCGGAGTCGAGGTCGTTGCCGCCGGCGTTTCGGGTAGCCGTTTCGAGCATTAGTCCGGGCTCGGTCTTCCAAGTGCCTCTCCACTTCGTTTTCGTCTGGACGACGGTCGGGTTGGTCTTGTAGGGGATCGTGCCGGCGGGTCCAAGAATTGTTTCGCCCATAGTGCTTACTCGGGGATAGGTTGAGCTGAGATTGCGTCGAGCGGAGCGGTTGGGCCAGCGAGCGCGAGGGTGATGGTATCGCTGAGCGAATCACCAACCACCCATAGAAAAACGCCGGGGGTGCCGTCGTTGCGGCGAGTTTGCACGGTCACGGCGACGACGCTGCCGGCCGCCTGAGCGGGTAGCGATGCACTCAGGACGGCCAGCGCGCCGGAAGGATACGGCTCGGCGAAAGTGATGGGCGATCCGCCGTCGACGGTGTAGGTAATCAGCCATTCGTCGGCGGTTGCGTCCGAGGCCACCAGGGCGGTCACCGTTACCACGCCTTGGGTCGTCTCGGCCAGCTCGACCGACATCGGTGTCGGCGGTTCGGAAACGACTAAGCCAGAGGTCATCGACATAGTGAGGTAAGTCTCTCCGCTGGGGCCGAGCGGAAGGAAGCCGGAATCATAGACCCCGTTGAAATAGCTCATGGCCAGATACCATGTGCCGTCTGCCTCAGTAAATGGGCTGGTGGGCGTGTGGGGGAGCGATGTGGCCGTGTCCCATGGCGTAGATCCTTCCACGGGTGGCACAACCCGGCCGCAGTAGAAGCGGTAGCAGGCCGGTGCGAAGATCCTCCATAGTCCGCGGGCTTCCGTTTCGCATCCCGACCAGGCCAGGTGGACCGACAATCGCAATTCGGCTCGCGACGGTTCGCCGGTGACGACGGTGCGACGCAGGTAGAGCGGCACGGTCCCGGAGGCGGCGATCGGCGGCATCGACAGGGCGTGCCCGGCGTCGCTTGGCACCGACCAGGTGATGTTGTCGGCGGAGATCTGCCAATGCTGCCAGTCGGAAGCGTCTACTGCGAGCCAGGCATTCAGATCGCTTATCGAAACTGCCGAGGTGTTGTGGAGGGTAATCGTCCAGTCCTGGACGTTTCCGGCGGCCGATTGCGTGGCTGTGACGTCGCTGCCAACGAGCGGGCTATTGTAAACATCCTGTAAAATCACCGTGGCCTGACTGGCTAGGGCCAGATAGTCCGCCTCGACCGAAATGGCAAGCCATTGATTCGGATCGTCGCCAAAAACAACGAATTCCCCACCCGCTGAGACATCGACGGGCAGCCCATCGGCCCCGCCTGGTGGCGACCAGGTGACCAGGCCGGCGGCGTCGATCGAGAGTAGCCCAGCACCAGGACCATTCATCGCGGCGACTGCCGAGATCCGGACGCCGTGTAATGTGCCAATTGCTTGGAGCGATACGATCGGAACGCCGGCCGTTTCGAGTTGGAGTTGGTTGGGTGTCATTTGTAAAACTGTACCAGACGCGTCACGAGGTTAAAATGAAAGCCCCATCTAGGTGCGTCGGGCGTGCGGACGATCTTCTCGGTAGGCAGGGTGATCGATGTCCCTGCGTTACTGGCGGCGTCGAGAGGAACAACCCGCCAGGTGTAGTCTTGGAGGTCTTCGAGGATGTCGCTTTCCCATGTATATTGCCATGTGAGTGCGTCGGCCGGCACCCATGTCGCATTCTTCCATGCTTCGTTATTCTTCTTCTGATCGATCCGATAGAAGGCGCAGAGGGGGTCGAGGCTGCGAGTCCAGGCGATTAGTCGCCGAGCTGGTGCCGCTTGGCAGTCGAAGGTCGCCGGATCGTAATTCGGATCCTTGGTGTCGTGAACATCGAGCCTCGCGGCCTCGCCTTCGTCCAGTCGAAAAGTGCGACTGCCGTCGAGGGTCCGCCCAAGATAAGCACCATTGAGCCACCAATGATAATAGACGGTCCCCCTCAGCCCGCTCGTCACCTCCACCTCGGTCGTGCCGTCGATCGCCACGATGACGATAGACGTCGCCATGCGATAGGGCCGATGAAATGGCGGCAGGAATGCGAGGGGCGAGAGCGACATCGTTTGTTATGGCACCTTTCCCTGTATCTGCGTGGTGCCATCGTCGCCAATGGTCTGCCTCGTGATGACCGTCGTGCCGTCGTTGGCGTACGTTTTTCTTTGGCTGCCGTTTTCCATGGCGGGACCAAAGAAGAGCCGGCCGAGCATGACGAGTAATTGCCGGAATGTCCAGTTGGCAAAACCAGTGGCCGACGTGGGGGGCGTCATGCTGATCGTGTCGAGGTCGAGGGTTGCGTTGAACCCGCCCGCTGTCGTTATGATTGCCGACCCGTCGCCCGATACTTGATCGATGATCTGCCCCAGGACCGGCAGCGTGGCGATCTGCGTTGCAAGAGCGTTGGCTGTGGCGACATTACTGAGAATGAACGTGTTGGTTGCAGTCGGTGCCGGCGACATACCGCCTGCTAGGCTCAGCGAAAGGTAACTACTTGCATTGGAGTAGCCGTTGACGAGGTACGATTTTCCAATTGCCGTACCGCTGGTGAAAGTGACCACCTGGCCAACGAGGCTTGTCAGCAGCCCGCTACTGGATGCCGTAGCGTAAAGCAGGTCGGTAATGAACTGCTTTGCCCCGGTCGCAGGTGTGGCGCGTACAGTGCTTTGTAGTGCGTTGCCGTTGCCTACCGATTGCGAAGTGAGCTGCTTTTGCCAGCAGAATGGAGCGGCTCCGGTAAGTGTTGCGTCAATGATTAGTTGCCCGAGGTTCGACACGTCGGCCGCACTGGGGGTATATTTCGCGTATCCGAGCGAATCGACGGCCCCAATCAGGCCAGTAAGCCCCTGGGCCACGCCGTTGATATAGCCAGCCAAGTCGGGCGTGCCGGTCGTTACCCGCGCGAACGAGGTGGAAACAAACGGCCCCAGGACAATCGGGCTGATTCCGCTCGCCCCAGTGATTCCGGCATAGATCGCGGGTGCCTGTGCGTTGAATGTCGCTGCATCGCCGCGGTCGGCGTCGGTGGTGACGACGTAGGCATAGGAGCCGAGATTTAGCCACGATTGCCAATCGAGAATAACGAACTTTCCCCAGGACAGACCGCCTAGGCAAAACGTGTCCGTTGCGAGTCCGCTGGGGAGCGTGATACCGTATTGGGTTGCGAGTTGGGCGGCCGTGCCATAATCGCAGACGATAAAGCAATGGTTCACCCCGTTTGCCGCCGCCTGGCCGTAGACGCAACGGTCCCTGGCTCCCACGGTCGTACTTCCGCTAGTAGACGCGGTGACAAGGGTTGTGCCATTGAGCACGATAAAAATTGCCTTGAAATTCTGCAAGGCGAGCTTAACGGCCGATTTGTTTTGCCAGTCGATCTGGCCATAGGTGCCAAGCAGGTGATGCGCCCCGGCCGCGTCTACCATACCTCCCGCCGGCCAACTCCCCGGCGTGCTCGCGAGAGCTAATACGCTGGCGAGGGTGGCCGCACTACCGAGGGTTCCGCTGTCCGTGATATTGTTGTTCGCCCTGGCCCATGCCAACACGCCAGGTGCGTTGGCCGTCACGGTGCCTGTCCAAAGCGTATCGGTCGTCTGTGGATTCCCACCCTCGGGGAAGTAGACCTGTTGGCCCCGCGTGCTACTGGATACGATTAGACTCCGCATTGCGAGCGCAGCCGACAGACAACTACCAATCGAAACAGGTGTCGAGATATTGCCAAACCACCTCACGCCCGTAGCAGTGAGACCCGTATAGGCCGTCCCAAGCAGACTGGTGTAGTCGCTAATGACGTTTGTGGAGTTTAATAGAACGGCAGGTGCTGCGGGCATTTTTTATATTCCTAGTAGTGCCAATAGGGGTAGGATAATAATCGCAATCAGAACCCCAAAAACAGATCCTACGGTGACTATGATCACGTAGGCTTGCGCGTCACTCATCTCACGTTGACGACGCTTCTTGGGCCGGGGTGCGTAGACTTCGGGCACGGCGAGTGGATCGAGTAAGTTATTCGTCATTGGCCTCATCCATCGCATCGAGGCGGGATCGCCGCTTATTTCGCAACCAGCAGGCCAGTAGACAGGGGGCCGCCGCACCCAACAGACCCATCGTTACCGGCTCCGGCGTGCCGGGTGGACCGGGGAGACTGGTTCCTTCCTCGCAGGCACACGCCCACGAAGAGAGGGCCAACGATAAAACGCAACCGAGAAACGCATTCCGAAAACGCATGATATGCCTTCCTAACATGAGCGAGAGACCACAGAAAAATATAAAAAGCATTACGAAGGATGAAGGTTCAGGGACCGGCGAGACGCTGCTCACCGATGCTGGTGCCGCGGCGAAGGAAGATAGGGAAAAGCTCGGATCGAATACCAACGTGCCGCCGGAACCGATCGTCAGGCTCCCGTCATCGGGCAGGGCATCGCTTGAGGTGGCAACGATCATTCCAGCGTTGACGAATGTCCCGCCGCTGTAGCTGTTGCTGCCTGAGAGGATGAGTGTTCCCGAACCGTTTTGGATTACTTTGCCAGTTCCTATAATCGAACTGATAATCGTTTGAGTCCCGCCGCTCACGCAAACCACACCACTCGCCGACGTACTAAGGGTGAGCGTCCCACCGGTAAAAACGTACTCGGTAGAGGAATCTGCGGTAGAGCCTAGCGCGAGGGTTCCAACGGTGGGCGAATCGTCAATCGTAATGGTTTCTGTGAGATCCCCCGTCTGGGAAAATGTCGCGGTCTGTCCCGACCCGTTCGGCACGAGGCTACTGTCCCAATTAGAGCCTCCGCTCCAATTGCCATCGCCGGCGATCCAATGCGATGAACCGGATGCCGGAATTGATGCCGTGAATACCGCCACGCTCATGGGATGCGTAGTGCCGTTATTCAGGTCCACCGTGGCCGTGATCGCGTTCGTACCGGCCGTCAGGCCCAACACGTAGCCAGATCCGCCAGACAGATTATTGATCGTGGCAGATGGATTCGTGCTGGCCGTGCCGTGCGTGGCCGCGTAGCTGTAGGTTTCCGCTCCGGCCTTTAACGCCTGGTTGACGGCCGCAAATGCCCCGGCAGAGTTCGATACCGTGAGGCTGGCCGTGGTATTGCTGCCGCCGTTGGTTGAGTAGCCATCCACGGCAATCGCCGTATCGACGCCCGACAACGTGTAGTAATCGAGTATGGCGGCTGTCGCACTGCCAAACGTGCCGGAGAGAGTCAGGCTGCCTGTGGGCGGATCGTAGAAATAATAGATCGCGCTAGACGTTTTATAGGTTCCGGTGGTGAGTTGGCCTGCGGCCTGCACGAGAGGAGTGCCGTTGATGTTGAAGGCGAATCCGGTCCAGTTGGAATTGCCGAAAGCCTCCACATCGAGTACCAGCACGTTGGCACCGGTGGTGATTGTGATCGGATCGGAAATTACTACCATGGTCGAAGATGCGCCCGTCCACGCATAACCAGGGTTGTCGAGTACGGCTATATGGGCATGGGCCGTCGCGGCCAAGGTCATAAGAATCAGGAGTGACAATAAGAATCTTTTCATGATCTCAGTTCCTTCATTATTTTGGCGTGTCGCTGTTCGATTCGCTGCTTAGTTACTCCGAGCTTTAACCCTATCTCGGCTAGCGTGCGGCCCTGCATGTAATACTCTTGCAGTAGCCATCGGTCAGGTTGGTTTACGTTTCGCAGTTTATACCCTATCTCGTCGCGATGAATGAATCGCTTCAATGTCGGATCGTCGTCCGCCAGGTCGTCGGCTAGCGTCGAGCCGTTTTGGTTCGGTTCAAACATGGAAACCATCTTCTTTAGCCGATCTGGATTCCGCTGCCGTTCCAATCGAGGTGCCCAATCCTGCTTCCGAATGATGTCGAGCATCGCGCCACGAATAAACGGATAAGCGTAGGTGCTGAATGCTCCGCGGGCCGGGTCGTGACTTCGCAGGCATTCCACTAGCGCAACAGCACCCTCTTGGATTAGGTCGTCCTTGTCGAGCGTGGAAGGCAGATAGCGACATAGTTTCGTGGCGATCGATTTCACGAGCGGGAGGTGGTTGGTCATGTTCTCACAACCCCCTTGACGCTACATTCCGCCCGGACGGCGATTCCGCCGGCGGCGATCGCGGCCTCGAATCGCATGGGGCCGACTTCGGTTACTAGGCAGTTTTCATTCGATTTGCCAAAATCATCGACGATTGTTACCGACTTTCCCTGGCAGGCGCAGACTTGCGTATTCCACGTCTGGGCGGCGGACTTGCTCCCATAGCCAACGAGAATCACCTCGAAGTGCTGGTCCTGGTAGCCGAGCTGCTGCGCTCCATAGCCATTGATGCCGGGCACCGTCCATACAGACAGCTTCATCTTCGGCGCGGGGATCACGCCGATAATACTGAAGCAGACTATGGTGTTGATGGAGGGCATGAGGGTGTGTTGGGTGTTATTTTCCTGGGTCGTGGAGTGCTGGTGCTAGTGCTGGCCTGGATTGGGCGGCGGCCTTCGTATCGCTTGCGGCACTTTCCATCGACTTAGCAGCCTGTTGGAGCAACTTGGTCGCCTCTTCAAATTCCGAGCGCACTTGATTAGCCGATTTATCCCTCATGCCGGCCGTTACTTGATCGATGCCGCCCTGTTGCTTAACGATTCCCGTAAAGAGTTTTGCACCAGAGAGCCTTAACTCTTCATTCGTCTCTTGGTTGGTTACTTGGGGATTAAGGAGTGCGTTTTTCCCGCCGCCAATACCGGTGTCCGGATCGATCGCTCCGCGTAGCGTTCGACCGTAGGCACCTGGAAGAAGGTTGGATGACTTATTCATCCAGTCGCCAATTGCAGCAGTAGTAGGACTACCCTGCGCCACAGACTGCGCATGCTGCCAGTCCCAATAATGCTGGATCAAGGTGGCTTCGGTTCCAAACTCTTCTTTGTCAATACCTTTCGTTATCTGTGCCTGTTTTCTCGCGCCCTGTGCAGCCGATATACCGGCATTTGTGGAAGGCAGCTTCAGAATCGCGCCTATCGCGTCTTCTTTTGCTGCCCTGCTGATAGCATCTGTTGCTTTTTTGACGCCCTCTTCGTTTTCGAGCAATAGCCCCATCTGTTGGACGGACTCTTGTCGGCCCAATAGCTTTTGCTTTTGCGCTGGATCCAGTTTCAGACCTTCTATCGCATGGAGTTGACTGAACAGTCCCGGCCCGGCCTTGATTAGTGCCGCCGATGCTGCGGCTCGCAACTGCTTGGCGTTCGCGTCAAGGGGATGCCCCTCTTCGTCCACCTCTAAGTCATGCGAGATAGTTCCCTTTTTGTGGTGGAGGGCCTCAGTCTTCTTCTTGAGCGCAGCGTGTTGTGCGTCCCACCGGGCTGGGTCTGCTGCCTTCCTTTGACTGCCGGTCATCTTCCGCTGCTCGGCCGTGATCTCATATTGGAGGTTGCGCTTTTCCTGGTCGAGGTCGGCAGACTCTTTATCGTACTGCTCCTGGGTGTAGCCGCTAGACTTTCCCGCCATGCTCGGGCTTCGCAATTTTGCCAAGCTCTTCTGGAGGGATACCTGCCTAGTTCTGGCAAGTTCCGGATCATTGGCCATGCTTGTATAAGCAATGGCCCCCATGACCTCATCAAGAGAAACTCCCGCCTCTTTCGATCCAGTGACGGCTCCGGCCACGGCTGGGGCAATCTGCTCTACGGATTTGAAACTATTCTCACCTACCGCGACGAGCTTACTCATAATGTCGCGGCGACTCAGATTGCTTTTTTCGCCCGCAGCCGTTTTGATGGTGCTGACTTTTTCCAGAAGTTCAGCAGGATTGTTCGTCTGACCTTGGCCCGCAAGTTCCGCAAATAGATCGAGATCGTCTAGGCCGCCTGACTGTCTCGCGCTTGCAGCCTTGAAGACCAGATTCGCGGCGTCCTTCTCTGAGATTCCAGCACTTTTTGCAATGGTCTCGGCCTTCTTAATGAGCCTGGCGTTCTCCTCCGGATCGCGATCAGAGACTTGCGCAAGCACAGAGAATGGTCTCTCGTTTTGACGGATATCTTCCCCGGCCTTGTCCTTCATTTTCTGCACGCCTTCGAGTGCCGTTTTTACGGCACCAACTGCCGTCCCAATCGACAAGAGTCCGACCGCGAAGCTCGCGATGTCTAATAAAGATTCGGATCCGAAACATTGCTTCTGCTGCTGATGGACGTTTTTCAGCGAGGATTCGTAGCCATCGGTGGCTTGTTTGACGGACCTGCCGTAGGTCTCGGCGTCGATCTTGTTCTGCTTGTGCAGTTCGTCGAGCTTTTTCAACTGCTGTTGATGCTGCTCAATCGGCGTGCGAGTGTCGGCAAACACCTTCGCGGCCTCGCGGCCCATCTGCTGCTGGGTGCGGTCGAGTTCCTTCGTCGCCTCGACCGATTTCTTGATCGCCGTCTCATTGAGTCCAAACTCCCGCGATAGGCGCGAAACGGCTTGCAGGGCCTGCGCTTCGTCGGCGGTCAGTTTGTAGGCGATTTCACCGGCCATGGGGGGTTACACTTGGTTGAGCCACCATAGATCCGCAAGCGTCGGGCGGTAGGCGGGGAAAAGCCCGCGTGCCCATCGCGTGAGGGTCATGGTGCGGAAACTAGCAACTCCGTTTTTTTTTGCAGTTCGGCCGAAAGTGCGACGAGCGTCGGCCAGTCTATCAGTGCGTCGAGGATCTGTCGGGGGCTGTCGGTATCGAGCAGGCCCAGCATCGAAACCTCCAAGGCGGTTAAACGATAGTTGACCGCGAGGCATTCGACGGCGGCCGCTGCGGCCGCTTGGAAATCAAACGTGACGGCATCGCCGACCACGACGTCCTCCGAGGCGGAGCCGACGCGTGCCTTCCAGTAATCGGCAGCCAACTGCCAGAGTCGTGCCCAGCGTGACACGACCGGCCCTTCCGCCCAGGTGCCATTCGGCTGCAACACGACCGCTCGGGGCAGGGTGTGATACCAAACCATCCGGCCGTCCTCCTGGCCCTGGCCGCGAGCGACGGGGCAGAGCCACGGCTTACCGTCGGCGAGTTCGATCCAGTGCCCCGCCAGCGGCTTCTTGCGAATGAGGTCGTCAGGGGTTGGTGATTCGGCCGAAATGGTCCCGATCCAGTATTTCCCGCCATCGACAGACTGCCATGTCTGCTCCGCCGGCTGGTAGCGGATGCGGCCTGGCTCGATCCGGTCGGAGGCGGCAATAATCGTGCCCCGGCCGCCGTCGGGGCCTGCGCTCAGCGTCTGCTGGTGTTGGCCGCTTTCCAAGCGTCCCGCCAAGCCCTTTTGGGCGGCGGCAGTCGAGGCTTCGGGTAGGTAGTACAGGATCGTTGACATAGGAAGTTATGCGGAGAGCGAGGTTCGGATGTGGACATCGGTCCCGGTTGGGGTTCCGCCGCTGGCGTTGCCTTTGACAAATGCGGTTGCTGTGACTGTCATCGACAGTGCATTTGTGGTGCCGAGCGGGTTGGTTCCGCCCGAGTTGGAGTCCCACACATACGCCTCTCCGGCATGAACGTGGATCGTGTTGATGAGTGCGCCTCCGGCGGCGGTCGCGGCGTAAAACTTCACATCCACGTCCAGGCTGTCGGGCGTGATGTAGAGCATTTGGAGGGCCGCGTAGTAGAGCACGCCGATTCCGTCGTTGACGGTGAGGGGCGTGGCGACGGGCACCGTTACATCGAGCGGCGGCGTCTGGGCACCGGTGATTGTGTTGGTGATGTTGACGCTGGGAATCCCATTTTGGGAAACGCTTTTGGTTACTACCGTTGCGAGGGACATTTTCTAAAGACTCCTATTTCCTTTGTGATTTCGCGCCTTTGCGTGAGACTTGTGATTGATGAAAAACTATGCTCCCACGTAGGTGATCGGGTCGTTCGTCCCGTCCCACGTGACGTTTGCCTGAAGCTGGATCGTAGCCGCACCCTGGCCCGAGGCACTGAAGGGGGTTTCTTGAAACGCATAGGCGCTTCCCGACAAAGTGACTGATCCGGTATCGAAGGTGCCGCCCTGCTTGCGCTTGCGTAGCACGATTGAAAATGCCCCTTGAACGCCGAGGTAGGCAAGGAAGCTGCCCTGCTTAGAGCTAGTCAGGCTTATCTTGGGCGCAATGCTGCGGATCGTGGCGATCTGGTCCCGGATATTGCTGCTGCTCCCCTCGGTGACGACTTTTAGCCCAAAATCAATCTTGACCTGCGTCTGCTGGTCGATCACCACTCCACCGATCGTGGCCGTAAAGAGCGTCCAGAGCGATGGAGCGGGTGTCGGCAGGCTCGCGCCTGTGGATAGGGTCCATGGATCGCTCGTATCGTCGGCGGAAATCGGGTGGGCCTGATAGCTGATCGTGGCGTTCCCCTGGTGCGAGCAGCTCAATTGCTGTGGCACGAGGACACCGAGAGGAGCGGTCAGGCTGACGTGCCCGCTCGTGTCGAGCCGGCCGCCGGAGAGTAGTTTGCTGCCATAGAGGACGAGACTCTTGGTGGCCAGACTGACGCCCATCGGGCCGCAAGCACCCAGGGCGGCTTTTATGTCCTCCGTGGTAAAGCCCATCGACGGTTTTTGGCTCATGAGGGCAGTCACGCGGGCCATCACCTCGCCGCTGGTCGCCTCTTCTTTGACCTGCGATCCGAGTGCTGAGTTGATGGAGGTGATGCCGCCAAGCGTGGTTACGCCAATCGTGACGGGTCCGGATGTGTGAAGGATAAATGTCATGGGAAGATTCCTTTTGTAAGATTTACTTCATCTGTTTGTCGGCCCAGAAGCGTCGCGAGCCGAGGCCACGGACAACGGCCGCTTCGTGGATTTTTGCGAGCACGTCGGCTTCGGTGGCGGTGATCGCCATCAATTCGTCTCGAAGGTCGATGGGTGGATCGCCGGCATGGGGACCGCATCGCTTCTGTTTCGGCTTGTATTGGTTCATGTGGACCACGCCTGGCAGGGCTACGCGGACGCCCTTGCTGGTGGCGTAGATCGTGGATCGCTTCGCCCCTTCGCGGGTCCGGCCGCTAAACACCATCGCCAGCGTATGATGCAAGTTCTTCTGTTTGCGGCCGGTATAGCTCTGCCAGAAGGTTTTTCCGGTCGCGTCCTCGCCCGCCCGCATTTGGAAGCCGTACTCCTTCGCTCCCTCCTTCGTGAAGTGCTTAGCCACGAAGTTGTTGAAGAGGTGATATCCGCAGTCCTTCCACGCATCCGTCAGGACGCGGCGAAACTCGGCAACGCCCAGGTCGACGGTCGATGTCATCGGCAGTTGGTAGCGGACGTCAACGTGGAGCATGGGGGTTAATCGGGTCCGTAGGAGATTTCGAGTAGTGTCCAGTAGTACTGCCCCGTGCCACCGATCTCCTCAAAACGCTCGCGGCTGGGTCCGGCGGCGATGGTTATTTCAGCGATATCGAGATAGCCGGGCTGGTCGGCGTTGTTCGTCAGTCCGTTCGCGATCTGTCCGATGGCATTCAGCACGATCCGGTCGGCCGTTTCTGGGTCGGTGTCGGCACCGCTGGGGGCGTTCATTTCGAGTTCTACGAAGAGTTTTCCGTGATCCTTGAAGCAATAGCGGCTTACTCGCGTGAGGCGATACCCGGCGGTAGATGCGGTATAGATCAAGCAGAAGGGTCGCAGGTGGTTTTCCCATTGGGCGCGCGTGTATTCGTGACCTCCGTCTCCGTCGAGGATCTGGGGTGCCGGCGGTGCCGAGGAGAGAAAGATCCGGTTTGACGCTTCGAGCGACCCAACTACCCCCATGAAAGCCTGAAATACCCCCAAGTTCGCCAGCATCCTGCGCAGTTCCTCCAGTGCCTGGCTCATAGGGCCAAGCGGGTCCGCCAGTGGCGTGCGGACAAACGGCGTTAAGTGGGTAATGGAAAAAGGCATGAGGGTCGCGAGGGATTCCAGTGGGTTAGGCGGTCGTTGTTTTTCGCAGACAGGGTCGGCCGGCGAGGATGTCAGTCAGTTTCCCTAGGGCTAGGGAGTTGTTGTCCATCGCAATTGCGGCCTTCAGGAGACCAGTCTCTGTCTTGACGTGCATCTCCGTGAGACTTGTTTTTTGAAAATCTTCCACGCTGGTTAGTCGCTGCGAGAGATCATCCTTCTCCGCAAACATTTTTTTGATCAGCCACGTCATGGCGGCTAACGTGAACAAGAAAGTCACACAGAGCAGCACGGCGGTCCAGCCGGATGCTTCGGCTGCCTTGATGGCAACGTCCGCGCCCGGGATCTGAGCAATTAGGTTCATGTTCTTCGGTATCCTTGCCTCGTTTTCTCGCGTGTGGCGACGCGATAGGCTTCCACCTGGGTCCACGACAATGACATGCTGACGATAGCTTCAACCGTGTACAGGAAACCCTCGATCGTAAGCTGGTCGTGGAGTCGCACGTCTGCAATATAGGCTCCGCCGCCGGCTGCCGCGGCGGTCCGTGGCAGGGTAATGTGGCGGACGTAGCGGGTTTTGGTTCCGTCGATCTCGACTAGTGACCGCGATTCCTCGTACCCGATGATCGCCGCGACAGTAAGCGGATTGCTACCGTCGGGCGAATAGTCGAGCGTGTCGGCCAGATCGTCTATGAGCTGGCTGGCGGAGTCGCCGAAGTGGTCGGTGAGGTTGGACATAATAGGGGAATCGTTGGGCGTGGTCCGGGACGCGGGGATATTCGCCCCCTGGCCTCAGACCACGCCCCACGTCCTTTTTCTACGCGGTTACGCTGGTGATCAGCGTGCCGGCCTCGGGGTGGAAGATCTTCACCTGGCGGTCGTTGCGGGCACGGATCGTGCCACCGCGGCGGTTTTCCTCGCGGTACTCCTCGACGATGACGCCGGGGGTGCTGTCTTCTCCGCCCGGGATCTGGGCGTTTTCGTCGGTCCACATGAAGGTCCGGCCAATCGTTGGCTCGGGCGTCTCGACATCGATCTCCTTGGAGACGTGGCAGACCATCGCCATGGTCGGATCCCAGATCCGGGCCATCGTTGCGGTCTGTCCCTCGTCGGCCGAGTTCTTGATGCCACGCCCGACCAGGATCTCGTCGAGCAAGAGCAGCTCGCAGAGTGCGGGAAGCCGCTGAATGTACTGCTTCGGATCGTCGTGACCCGAATACTTGAGCAGGTCTTGGATCTGGCTGCAACGGCAGAGCTGAACCAAGGCCCAATCGCTGAGGATCAGCGTGTTGGGGAGGGTTCCGCAGGCGAGTAGCACGACTTGCCGGGCTGCGTCGATGTCGTCGATCGGCTTGGCCGATGCGTGCGTGGTCCATGGAGTGGCCGCGGCGGCGTTGGAGAACGTTCCGGTGGCGAAGACGGCCGAGGCAACGTCGGCCTCATAGGCCAACAGGACGCGGTTGATCGCCCGCATGGTGGCGAAGTTCTCCAACTTGATGACGTTGGAGTAAACCGCCAACTGGCGATCATCGACCGGTTCCTCGACGCCGTGGTCTTCCGTGGCGTAGGTGTCGGTATCGAAGAGGAAGTTACCTCGCTTGTAGCCGGTGTAGGGCGCGCGCTTGGTGTCCTCGATCTTGGTGAGCAGGCTGGCGACCTTCACGCGAAGGTAAGACGCGGCTTGCATGGCCACCGGCGCCGGAGGCAAAACCTTCAGGCCGATGAACTTCTTTTGGTTGGCCAGCAGGTTGAACTCGCCGTACGAAAACGACAAGTCAAAACGCTGGATTGCGGTACGGGGAGCGGACATGTTAAATTCTCCGGGTTCGGGGGTGGTGACAATGGAGAATTTGGTTACGTATCGAAATCCCAGACAATGGAAGAAAAAGAATCAGTCGGGGCCGTGCCGGGTGAGTCCATTGTCAGTGCCCACCCGGCACGTTTCGCCCCTGGGGATGCTGGTTATTAGCCCTTGATGTTGAGGAGCATTGCGACGGCGCCGATCTGAATGACCGCGCCTGTGGTGCCTCCCGTGTCGGTGCAGATGCCAACGATCTCGATGTCGAGAACGTCGCCCGCCACGAGACCGGTCGGCGTGATCGCGAAATCTCGATTGGCGTAGGTCGCGGAGAGCGTGATGAGCGAGGTGGTCACCAGGTTGCTTCCGACGCCGGCGGCACCGTCGGTCTTGTAGGCCGTGGCGACGATCGTGCTTCCGACCGTGGCGAGCACGGACGAGCGACACTTGATGCGCACGCTGATCGCCGCACCGGAGACGTACTCGGCCGACAGGACGAACTGAAAGCGGGCCTTGTCGGTCTTGACGTTGCCGCTGGCGGCCTCGCAGACCACGATGGAGGCAGCGGATCCCAAGGTACCTATCGTGAGACCCATTGCACCGCTGGGGGTGCCGGCCGATGCCCCAAGCTGGGTGCCGGTGCCGGTCGCTTCGAGGCTGGCGAGTTTGACACCGTAGACGGCGGCGGTGTCGGTGGTAAGCTGTGTGCGGGGGACGGCACCGGTGATGCTGGCACGTTGGGGCAGGTACTCGATGATCGAGCCATCGCCGGTTGCGGCCTGCAATGCGATGCCGCGGACCAACGTACCGCTGGCGGCGAGCTTGCCGCTGGCCCCGGCATAGACCGTGGCGTATTGTGTGATCGCTTCGCTGACGACGCCTTGGCGACTTGCCTGATCGTCGAGCGGGATGACGGCCGCACAGGTGTCGGTCGTGAGGACATTCTGTTCGAGGACGCCGACTTCATCGTCGGTCGATCCGGCAAGTGCCAGCACGCTCGACGTGATCTTCACCCGCAGGAACTGAGCGAAACTCCCGCCCGGGGTGACTGGCAGCGTGATACTGCCGATTTGCTTACGCATGGTTTAATCTCCGAAAAAAGGTATTGGTGGTTGATGGTTGGTGGACTGCCCACTTTCTCACTTGGCTGCGGGGAGTCGGTCGTACTTCTCTTCGATCAGGCGGCGCCCGACCTTGCTGGTGTTGCAGGCCACGAGCCACGCCTGGTGCAACTGGGGCAACTTGTTGGCGATGAACATCACCACATCGCGGCGATCGGCGACGCGGCCGGTCTTGACGCGGTTTCGCATTTCGAGGTTGACGGCCGCGTCGAAATGCTTAAGGACTTCCGAGGCTTCCATCTCGCTATAAGCGAGATCGATTGGGCCGCTGGAATCTTGCTTGTCCTCGTCGTCATCGACCGGCTTATCTTTTCCTTTGGCCTTCTTGCCGGTGGGGATGCTGACGCCTGGCTTGTGGCCGGCGGCTGCGCCCGACTTGACCTGATTCTCCAGGTCGGTGATCTTGGCTTGCTGGGCGACCATGTAGGCCGTTGCGGCCTGCTCGATCGTGGCATCGGCTTCCTGCTGAGCAACGAGGAAGTTATTGTCTGCGCCCGGGCAGGCGGCCTTCAATTGCTTGAGGGTAGCGGCGACGGGGGTTGCGGTGATATCCGACATTTTCGGACTCCTTGGGGGTAGTGGTTGAGGATCTGAAGTTAGGGGCTGAATCAACCCCACGGGAGTATTGCGGAATCGCTTATCGGTGATGCTGGCGGCGATCGTGACGGATGGCAGTAAGTTCGTGCAGAAGCCGCGTTCGAGGCAGGTCGCGCCGTCCATCCAGGTTTCATCATCCATCCAGGCGACGATTTCCTCCGGCGTTCGGCCGGTCCGCTGGGCGTAGATCCCGACCAGTGCGGCCTTCACCTGATCGAGGACGTCGGCCTTCTTGCGCATGTCTTCCGAACCGCCGCCGACGTAATCGGCGGGGTTGTGGATCATCATGAAGGCGTTTTCTGGCATCTCGATCACATCGCCCGCCATGGCGACGACCGAGGCCATGGAGGCGGCGATCCCTTCCACGCGAGTGATGATCTTCGCCTTGTGGTTCTGGAGCATGGCCAGCACGGCCATCCCCTCCCAGACGCTGCCGCCGGGGCTGTTGATGCGAAGGGTGATCTGGTGGACGTCGCCAAGGGCCGTGAGCTGCTCGTTGAACTGGCGGGCACCGACACCAAAGAAGCTGTCGATCTCGTCATAGAGACAGATCTCGGCGAGGCCGTTTCCGTTGTTCGTGATGGAGCACTTAGGCATGATTTACGGAGTCTCCTTCGTGGCCGGGGTGGATTCGGAAGGTTCGGAAGTTCCCGCGGATCCGGCTGGCTCGATGTCGTCCGGTCCTTCTTTGCCGGTGAGCTTGAAGGACATGCCTTCGGGGAATGGACGGCTCATCAATTCGCGGTAGTGAACGGTCTGGCCGTCATTAAATTCGGTATTGAGCTTGGCCGTCAATTGCTTCGCTCGCCGGATGACGCGGTAGTTCTCGGAAAGGATCTCCTTGTCGACTTCATCCACGTCGAGGCCGTTACGGGCCATGATTCTCCGGCGGCTATTGAGTCCTGCGGCCGCTTCGGCCATGTCGGCCTGCACATCTTGGAGCGGTTGAATGTAGGGCCAGGTGGGGGCGTGCCAGTCGTGGGCGAATATCGCGGGACCGAGTTTTCGGAACATGTTCCGCAACACCTGGTCATCGGCGATCGCGCGGCGGACCCGCCACTTCCAGACGTCGGCATGGAAATGGGTCGAAAGCCACTTCTGGAAATCCCTGAATCGGATCTTCGCCTGATCCATCGCACCGCGCCATCCGCTGAAGTTGGTCTTCGTCGGGTCGAGGAGGAAGACGCAGAGCGGCATGTCGAGGTTAATCGATATGAATGTCAGAACGAGGGCGGCGTGTTGGAAGAATTCGGCGTTCGGAATCGCCGGGGAGAACCCGGTGATTTTTTCGCCCGCCACATCGGTATAAATGTCCTGGCCTGGCTGCGTGGCACGGACGCCCGTTTGGATCCCAGACGGTGGCCAGTTCTGGCCATTCCCTGCTCCGGCACCGGTGCCGAGCGGCGGGGCGACTTCGCCAGAGTATTCGTGCAGGAAGGTGTAGCAACTCGCGGCCTGTGCCTTCACAAGCTGGGCGAATGCCAGATCGTCCATCATGCCGCAGGTATCGGCGGGGGCAGCAAGGGCGGTCACGCCTCGCGTCATGCTCAGCCGATCGGGGCGATACATGTGGAGGACGTTCGGCCATTCGTAGCCGGCGAAGTCGGGATCTCTGTCCTTCGCGTAGGCTGGATACTTCGTGACATCGCTGACCAGGCGGACGGATTGGTGAATCTCCCAATCGCGATTCGTGAGCCAGTATTCGGTGGGGCGGCCGTCATCGTTGGCGACAATGCCGTGGACGCAGTGAGTCTTATTGTTGCGCGTCGCGTTGACCGGGGTGCGGCATCGGTGATTCTCCGCACACCAGAGTCGGCCTTCCTTGGTCGGCAGGACGAACACGTCGCCATCGACAACCGTGTGCTGGACGATCAGCTTTTCCATGTCCCAAAAGGTCTTGGTACCATCCTGAGAACATGCTTTCTTATTGTTCGCCCACTCGGCCCAGCGTTGCTGGAGGTCGGTATTGAGCATGCGGTCGCCGGTCTTGGCGGCGGGGATGAATCCGCCCTGGACGATGTTGGCGGTCATGCGTCGAACAGCCTGACCGAGGACGACATTGTTCCGCATCAGCTCGCGGGCCAGCTCGACCATCTGGAAGTAGGCGACCTGGATCCGGATATGCCAATCGGCACCGGTCCCCTGGGGGATGATGCCGACACGAGTGCGGCGATAGATCGACGGTCGCGCGGCATCGTAGTCGTTTCTCAGCGAGAAAAAAGACTTAGCCAGGTTGGAGCGGTCATCATTACGCATAATTTCAGCCGTAATAGGGACCGGGGTAGGTTGGCTGGAAGTAATCGCCACGGGAGAAGACCCTAACCGGCGGTGCCGAGGATCGGTTGCCAGCGGCGAAGATCCAGCGTTTGCAGTCAGCGATCTGCCGCTCGATGACGCCTGGGTCGATCTCGATCTCTTCGGAGCGGTTCCCGTGCGCGACCTTCTTCGATAGGCGGATGAGCAATTGACGGCAAGCCCCAATAAAGGCCTCCGCCTTGGCCAGGCTTCCGCCCGATAGATCGTAGTCGGCGTTATCGTAATAAGCCGCCTTGACCTCGTGCAACGTGCTCGTGGAGTCGATGCTCATGCGCTCAATATAAGCACTCGTTACATCGCGCCTAGGGCTTTTGAGCGATCCGGAGCCGGATTGAGCGGATAGTTTTGGCGTTGTCTAAAAGGGAATCGCCGGGATAGAATAGAGGCGGAGGTAAACGCGATGAAGAAAAGCAACGAGGTTCACTGTCCGAAGTGCCGGCAGCCGATCGTGGCCAGCGGGGAACTGGCAATTGACGGGCATACTCTGGCGGTCTATCAGTGCGATACCTGCACCAAGCCGTGGCAGTTTGACGGGGATACATTCGATGTAGCCCTGACATTTGCCCTCGATCAGGACGGGCAAATCCTCGATGGAGAGACTGGCCTGCCTTTGGCGATACCTCCCAAGCCCTCGACGAACTAGACAAGAAACGAAAAAGGACGCCCCAGGCGATGGCTGGGACGTCTTGACGAGGTGTTGGGGGCCGCTAGCGAATCACTTCAGACTGCCAGAAACTCAAGGCACCTTTGGCGGGGATCGGGTCGGCAAGCAATTGGGGGTTGGCGAGAATGAGGCAGTAAGGGCCGACGGCGAAGGGGTCGGCGACCAGCTCGTCCGTTCGGAGCACATTCACCAGATCGACGCTCCCTAGAATGACCCCCCGGGGGAATTCGTCGGGGGACCCGATCCCTAGGTTGGCGAATAGGGCGCGGGCCTCGGCGTCCGACTTCATCGAGTTTCCGGCATGGATCGCCAAGGGGCCGCGGTAGTGGGTGTTCCAGGTGCGGTTTTCCACGCGCTTGTAGCCCTGCATGATGGCCCAGGCCCAGGGGGCATGGATGGTGAGCGTTTTCATGGATGCGATTTCCGAAAAGCAGCCCGCGCGCCGCCTTTCGGCAAACCGGTGATTAGTCGGGACGCGCGG
>CAZMSS010000017.1:0-24139 GCA_964568965.1 uncultured Verrucomicrobiota bacterium
ACGTTCTTCTCGCGCCCCAGGAGGGTAAGGCACGCCTGCCCGTCCAGCCTCCCGATATCCCCGGTGTTGAACCAGCCTTCCACCAGGGCCTCCCGCCGGCTTCTCCACGGCGAGACATAGGCATCAAACATCCCCGGGCCACGGATGAGGACAACCCCTGCGCCATCGGCGTCGGGCTTATCGATCCTGATCTCATAACCGGGCTGGGCGTGCCCCACGGCGCCGCGGACGGAAGCGGCTCCGGCATTGATGAACGGCAACCCCACCTCGATGATTCCGTAGGCCTCGACGAGGTCGAACCCGAACTTCCCGCGGAAGGCCGCCGCCGTTTCATCCGTCAGCTTCATGGCCGTCGACACCGCCAGACGTACCGAAGTCAGGCACCCGGCGGGAACCAGGGGCGAGGTGGCCAGGACATGGTAATGGAACGGGGCGGCGTAAAAAACCGTTCCCTTCCTGTGCATGGCAGCCTGCAGGAAGGATTCCGGAAACGGCTGGCGGCAGATCACCACCGTCGCGCCGCGCCGCAGATAAAGCAGGATGGTGACGACAAAATGGAAGCTCATCGAAAGGACCCAGATGACGGTGTCACGCGAGGTGATCCGCAACCCCTGGTCCGCCGCATCCGTCCGGTCGAGGATAGTCTGGTGCGAGAGCAGCACGCCCTTGCAGTCCCCGGTGGTACCGGAGGAGAAGCGGATGAACGCCGGATTCAGCTCCGCGTACTCTGCGGGGAATTCATTTCGGGCCGCCAGCTTACGCAGGAAAAATCCCCGGGCCACGAAACCGCACGACTCCAGCCTCTCCCCGCCCGCATCGGGATCCGTGGAGACTTCCCGCATCAGGTAGTTGGCATCCATCCGGTCCAGCAGCGCTTTGAGTTCGTCACCCATGAGGGAGGGCGACACCGGCACGATCACAGCGCCCAGCTGAAGGAGGGCGAGGCATCCAACAACATAGTCGGCGCAATCCTCGCACAGGAACGCCACCCGGTCCAGCCGCCCGACCCCGCACCCCGCAAGCGCCCGCGCCGCCAGATCCACCGCGCCGAGCAATTGCTCATAAGACAATTCGATGTCTCCATCGACCACGGCAATATTCGCCCTATAGGCCGCCGTCTCGCGCCTGATCACATCAATGATATTGGCTTCCCGTTTCACATCTCACATCTCATCTTCAATCTCAGACCTCAAATCCTGCAACCCGCCGCTTCCCGGCCGGCGGCCTCGCCCAGTGCCATGCAAGTCCCCATGACACGGGTTGCCGCCAAGGCCTCATGCGTAGCCGAAATGCAGCGTCCTGCACAGAATAAATTCACAACGGCCCCCGCCTTGAGGCACCGCAGGGGAATGTCGCACGCGGTTCCGGGCTCGGGATAGCGGTAAATCGGCCCGCGTTGGGGATCCCACAATTCGATCGGCCAGGCGCTCCGCGCCACGGCATCCGGGAACCGGCGTGACGCCAGCACATCCTCTTCCGTCAGCGTGTAAAGGCCCTTGAGCCGCGCCCCTTCCCGCTCCAGCACCTCGGGCGAACTGTTGACAATCCTGGCATTACGAAACGCCGGCAACGTCTCTCTCAGGTACTCATACAGCCTCATCGCCGTCTCCCGGGCTTGTCTGTCCGTCGTGCCCGACGGGAAACTTAATTTGCACCCGCCCTCATCCCGCTTGTCACCCGGGGAAAAGGTGGTGAACCGCAGGGAGGCAGGGAGTGCACCGGACTCCGTTCCCTGACGAATCGCATAGGGCACCTTGATGGGAAGCATGTCGTCCGAGCCGCTCACCCCGGTAAACTGGAGCACCAACCCGGCAAGTTGTCGCCCGGCCACCGGCGGGGCTTCGTGAAGCGCAGGATGGCTGCAGATGACCACCCCGTCGCCGGAACAATCGACTACCCGGTCCGCGAAGATTTTTTCCGCCCCGGCCATCACGGATTCAATACGGTCATCTTTCAGCCTGGCATCATGGATTTCGGTTTCGAATCGTACACGCAGGCATTTCTCCGCCTGCAGCAAGTCCGAATAGATGGTTCGGAGATGATCAGGGAGATAGGGCAGCACATCCACTTTTCCAAGCCGGATTGGACGGCTGTCGGGAGCCAGAGCCGCCAGACGCTCACAGATTTCCCCGACGAGCCCGCCATTGACCAGCGTCGCCCCTGATGCCTGCCCGCCGGCGCCGCCGGTGGAATAGAGTCCGCAGAGGGTCCGATGAAGCGCCACTACACCGGTGCCGCCGGGAAACGGGCGCTTTTCAACGAGGAGCGTGTTGGCCCCGGCCCGCGCCGCGGCCACAGCTGCCGGAACGCCAGCCACCCCACCGCCCACCACCAGCACATCGCAGGAGGAAGTGTTCAGTGTTCGGTATTCAGTATTCGGATTAGCCTTCAAGGTTGTTGTCCCCCTGATCTCGTTCTCAAAAGATCGTGATGTACATCCATTCTGAACACTGAAGACTGAACACTCGCCTCTCTCCCTTACAGATGGCGCCGCACATCCTCCCGGAATTTCCGGATGTCTTCATCATCCAGCATCCCGTCGACATAAGAAAGCACCGCATTCATCCGGGGGCCGAACTGATTGATGAAGAACCCGATACCCGGCGGCACGGGAACCAGAGGCATGTGGATCAGGTTCACCAGTTCAGCGTCCCTGAAGCGGTCAAACGGATAGCCCCCCTTCCCCACGCAGGTGAACCCCAGCGAGGCAAACTCCCCGCGTAGCGGCTTGAGCATCAACCAACTCAACAGCGACACCGGCGCCAGCCGCATCAGCATACTGGACTCATGGAGCGCCTTGGGGAAGCCTTTCTTGACCTGCTCGTACATCTGGGTGCGCAACAGGCTCACCACCTGTTTCCGGTCACCCACAAGTGAGGCGGGAATCTGAAAAAACATGAACGACACATGATTGAAGAAAAGCCGGGCGGGCGCGGTGTCGGGCGTCCTCAGATCCACCGAGACCGAGACCAGGAAGTCAGTGCCCGCCGCCCCGTGCCGTGAAAACGCCGGGGCCAGCGCCTCAAGGGATGCTGCCAGAGTATAGGGCAGGAACATGAGGAAGCCGGCCTCCCGGTTGGCGCGTTCGGCAACGGCGCGGGATTCATCGGCGTTAAACCCCAGGACTTCAAACCGGATCCGCCGGCCAGCCAGTGGCGAGGGACGGGGCAGGACACAAAGTTTCGCCTCAGCAAATTTCCTGACCATCCGGACGAGCTGCTTGCCCGCCTCGAACTTCTGCATCCAATCACGGAGATGCGCAGGCTCCGTGAGGGAGATCGCCGCCATCCTCTCCGCGCAATCTTCGCCCGTGGTCCACCGATGGAATAGGTCCAGAAAGGCCTCGGCCCCGGTGGCGTCGAAGAGTCGGTGATCAAACTGCACGGCGAGAACATGACGGGTTTCGGTAACGTGGAATACCCGGAACGCGAGATGGGTGCGGGCATCCGGGAACCGCATGTTGGCGCTCTGCTCCAGGGCTTTGTGAAGGGCCGCCTCATCAACCCGCGAAAATTCCAGAACAAAGGGAACGCGAGTGCCCGATGCCGGGATTTTCCAGTAAGGCGCCAGGGTCCAGTCCCGCGACGGGCCTCCCCTCAGTGCGGGGAACAGCTGCACAAACGCTTCCGTTTCCTGCCTGAAACGGACATCGTCAAAGGGGCCCATCAGATCGAGGACTACCTGGAACGCGTTCCCCCCGCCGGTGTTGCGCCGGCTCAAGTCGTCCAACGCGGCAATCATCCAGTCAATCCCGGTCAAGTAGCGTCGGTTGTGGGAGTAAGGCAGGCTGACCTTCATCCCTGAAGGCCTTTACTAATGCGGGAGGCAAGGGCATGAATGGTCTCAAAATCCTCGCGCGTGAGACCCGATTCGATGAGGCGAAGATTGAACACCTTCTCGATCACTACCAGTAACTCCACAAACCCCATCGAATCCACTCCCAGTGAGGGAAGCGACACATCCGGCCGAATGGCGGCGGGTTCCTTGCACAGAATGGCGGCAAGCTCCCGGATCAACCTCTGCTCAACCCCGGCCAGTGATGTTTCGTCGTTTGACATAGGGCGGAATTTATATCGAATGCGGCGAAAACTGTCCATTGAGGAGTAAGACGACTTAAGTCAGGGAGAGCAACAACTGGGCGGGCCGACCTGTGCAATCGAGCTTGGTGCAAAGCACGGTGTCCAGCGGGGTGTTTGAGGTCTCATGGAGAAGAGAAAGGGAGTGGGGATTATCCAGGACGGGGGAGGCATAACGCCTCTGTTTCTCCAGCATCAGCGCCGCCGCGGCGGCCTGGAAGGCGCTGACCGTCAGCAGGCCGCCGAACAAGGGGGCATATCCGGCCACGGGCATCCCGGGTATCACCGCCGTGCGATAGGCTGTCTCATCCTTCGCCATGCCATCGGTATCGAGGAGCTGGAGCGTTCCCCCTCTATGGGCGGGCGAGATGACATCAGGAACGGAAAGGACTAAAGGGTTCAAAAGAGCATAGGCGGCTCCTGTGGACTCGCGGGTCATCAGGAAAAATACACTCCCCTCGCCGGGAACCGTCTCGGGTACTGCGGAAAAGGCGAACGGCTTGATACGGCCGTCAGCAGCCGGCTTCCCCATCCGGCCGCACACGTGGTGCATCACTGCCCCCAATTCATCCACCGTCCCAACCAGTACGGCATCGCAACGGCCGTCGTTGAGCCACGTCCGGGCCAGCAGGACAGCCTGTTGGAAGGCGAACTGGAAATGGGTCACCGTCAGCGTCGGCCCACGCACGTCCAGCGTCATGGCGATGTACGACGCCGCAGCGTTGTGGACGGAGTGGGAAAACGCCGTCGGCGACACCGCCGCATCGCCAAAGTCCAGGATACCGTCGAGAAAGCTGAAGGTGGTGGCATGGGGCCCGAGCGCCGTGGCAACGATGACGCCCAGCCGGGATTTATCCACGGTGGCACCCAACCCGCTATCCTGCAACGCGTCCGATGCCGCCAGGACCGCCATGCGGGTGAAGCGGTCGGCCCGGCGCGCCTTGGCGAGCACGGTCTTGTCGCTCATGGCCTCGGCAGGAACCGCATAGACCAGCAGGCGGCCCGAAGGCAACCCCTTGACCTCCACTTCGCCCGGCGGAACCCATCCCTGCTCCAGCGCCTGCTCCAGGGCCGCCAGCCCGCGCCCCCTCGCACTGACCATCCCCATGCCGGCTATATTCATGATCCGCATCCGATCACCAGGGAGGCATTATTCCCGCCGAAGGCGAGCGAAGTGGATACAGCATAGCGGGCGGATATGGCGGTCTTTTCACGAACCGCGCCAATCGGGATCTCATCATCCTGATTCTCGAACCCGGCACTGGCGGGAATCCAGCCCTCGCGTAACGCGAGGGCCGTGAAGGCAGCCTCAAGAGCGCCCGCCGCACCGAGAGTGTGCCCGGTGAAGCCCTTGGTCGAGAGCGCCTTGACCTGCGCGCCGAAGACCCGGACCAGCACGCCACCCTCAACCTTGTCGTTGTCCCGCGTGGCGGTGCCGTGGGCATTCACAAACCCGACAGCCTCGGGCATAATGCCGGCCTGGGCGAGGCTCACGCGAATCGCGGTTTCGAGGCCCGAGCCATCCGGGCGGGGTGCGGTCAGATGATGGGCATCACAGGCGGCGCCATAGCCACCGACAAAGAGCGTGGATCGGGAACCCCGTCGGCGCGCGGCGGATTCCGGCTCCAGAATGAGGACCCCGGCGCCTTCCCCGAGATTGAGGCCCTGCCGGTCACGGTCGTAGGGGCGGCATGGCTCGTGGCTGAACAC
Source organism: uncultured Verrucomicrobiota bacterium (assembly GCA_964568965.1). Taxonomy (GTDB): domain Bacteria; phylum Verrucomicrobiota; class Kiritimatiellia; order CAIKKV01; family CAITUY01; genus JAABPW01. The sequence goes on from CAZMSS010000017.1 coordinate 5,787, forward strand.
ACTCAGGGAGCCGAACCCGCAGACCGGTATGCGGCTGAGTTCATCCCCGCCCCCGGCAATCACCAGGTCACACAAATCATTACGGATCCAACCGAGAGCGACACCGACGGCATCGGCGCTGGAGGAACAGGCGTTGACCACCGTGATACAGGGCCCTCGCGCCTTGACGGCACCGGCCACGGCCTCGGCGAGGTTGCCTTTCAGGAAGGCCTCGACGGGCTCCATCGGGGGCTCGCCGGTTTTCCGGTACGCCGTGTAGAAATCCATGTCATTCAACTGGCTGGCCACGGTGGTGCCCATGCAGACCCCGACCCGCAGTCCCGACAAATCATGAGGGAGTCCGGCATCCGTCAGTGCTTCATCCAGCGCATGGAATGCTAACTGGAGCGTACGGGAGTGGGCGTTGCCCGAATCGCGCAACGGGGCCGACACCTGGAAGACGGGATAATCGAGCGGGGAGAGTGCGGGCGTGGTTCTCCCGATATTGCGGATGCCTGAAGTGAAGCCAGCCAGAGTTTCAGCGACATTCATTCCCGCCGCCGAAACAACTCCCATGCCGGTGATCAGGACTTTCTCTTCGACCATGACATCACTCCCGGAGGCGGGTATGCAGTCCCTGGATTCCCAATTCATCTGAACACTGCACACTGAAGACTGACCACTATTCCCTGATCACTTCCCCTGCTGCTTCGTCTCGACAATGTAATTCGCCAGGGTGTTGACCGAGCGGAAGATCTCGCGGCCCTTTTCCATATCCTTCACTTCGACGCCGAAATGGCGCTGAAGGATCACCACGATTTCGACGGCATCCAGGGAGTCCAGACCGAGCCCTTCGCCGAACAAGGCATCATCATCCTTGATCTGGTCCGGCGTGACGCCCTCGATATTCAGGTTGCTGACGAGCAATTCCTTGAGCTTGGCGCGAATCTCGGTCAACTGCTGTTCTTTTGTCTGGTCTTGCATCGTGTTCCCCTGCCCTTGTCTGAAACTTGGCGGCACTATAATCATTCCCGCCCGTTCTGCCAATTCCTGATTTAACTTGTCCTGTGCCCGATACTTGGTAGTTTTTTCCGACGAAATGAGCAGTGAACGCCAACCTTCCAGCCAGGGAACAACTCCAGTGAAATCACGATCACGCGCCGGCTTTCTCGTCGGATGCCTGGTGATCGTGGTCATCGGACTGTATTTCAGAAGCGCAGGGATCTGGCGAGGACTTGACCACGGGGTGATCTTCCACCCGGACTCCCCCAAGCAGGTGCTCGCCTTGGAGAATTATCTGCACGGGCAAAAAGTCTGGTATATGGACAGCCTCTTTTACGACGGCTATCCTTACGGACTGAACGTTCTGGACAAGCAGATCATCTCGGTCATTTACACCATCGCCCGTCCGATTGCCACCATTCTAAACCCGGCCCTTCACAATCTGGATTACCCACCCCGGGAAAAGCTGCATTACTGGGCGAACTTCCTGCGGGTTCTCTACGGAGTGGTGACGCTGGTGCTTGCGATCCTTGTGGCCTTCTGGTTAACACAGTCAAGGGCCTGTGCGCTACTTGCGGGGCTTTTGGCCGCGATTGCTCCCCTGTCCTCCACGGTCACCCACTCCGCCACGGGAGATGTCGGAGTCGACCTCTTTCTCATGCTGATGCTGGCGGCCCTGACACTTCTATCGCGGAAATCCGGATCCTCCCTTTTGCCTGCCGCTGCGCTTGCCGGCCTTTTGGGAGGCATGGCATTCGGGTGCAAGTACCAGGGCGCCCTGGCCCTGTTTATCGTGGGCGCCACGGTCTTGCTGGCCATGGATCTGACTCGGATTCGAAACTGGCTCAAAGTGTCCGGAATCGGCGTTGTCACCCTGCTGTGCACCGTTGCAGGAGCCTTCATGGTAACCCCCGCTCTCCATGTCCACACCAAGTCGGCCTGGAAAAACATCCTCCGTAACTTTGAGTTCATCCAGAATTACAATGTCCCGAAGGAGTTCATCGAGCTGCCCCTGACGCAGAAAATGCGCATCGGACTCAGCGAGAACATTCCCATCGTCGTCGAGGCATTGGGCTGGGTCCTGCTGGCGTGCTACATGGTCGGACTCCTGATGAGTGCAATGCGCTGGTGGGTTTCGCGCAAAGGACCGCAGGACGGGGACTCACGAAAGGCCGCTTCCCTGACATTCGCCATCGCACTCTTCCCCCTGTTCGCGGTGTTCGTCTCGACGTCGCTCAAATTGGAGGTTCAGCCATTTCACTTTTCATTCCTGATGGCTCCCCTTTGCCTGATTGCGGGAATGGCCATTCATGCACTGTTTCTCAGCCGGTACACGTCGCTTCGAGTCGTGGGCGCCTTGCTGTTTGCCGGAACGCTCCTGCAACTGGGCGCTGCGGCATGGCGCGAGAATTTCTTCTGGATCAGGGAAGATCTTCAGGTGGCCGAAAAGCATTATATCCAGGAATCCTTCCGCGCCCCACTCGCCGTTGACCGCTGGTGGCAAAGTTCACCCGATCAGGTTTTGAAGGTCTTCCGGGTGGAGTCGCCGGGTCTATCGGTATTCCGCAATAAACCTGCACGCATCATGCACCCCTCAGCAGCGTTATGGCGATCCCTCCATGTGCTCCCGGGTCCCACCATTGAGATGGGTGATGATTCATCCTGGATTATTCTTGATGGTCCGGTGCTGCCCCGGGATGACCGCTCATTCAGGGTCGGACCGGGACGCAACGTCGACAGGAACATTGTCCTCTACGATCCAGTCCCGGATCGCATAACACTCGGCATCCGAAGCGGATCGTTGCCGGTAGAGATGAGCATCGAGGGACCCGAGGAGGTCCAGACCTGCGAACTGGATGCCAACAGCCAGAAACTCCTTCACATCCCAACCCGCCCGGGGCGGGACATGCCCGTTGATCAAAATGGACAGTATGGCGGCAGGATTATCACTGTCCGTTGTCGTGCCTCCCTGGGCGCGGCCTGGGTCTCCGCCATGAGCGACCCGCGCGAACTGGAAAACTTCGCGTTGACGGGAGGAAAGACGAACCAGTGGGGTAACCCGGCGCTTGAAAAATGTCCTCTTGATGACATTTCCGCGCGGGCCTCCGAAACCGCTTTTCTATCCGGCATGCAATCGGGGGTTCAGCTGACCACCAACGAAATTTCCCTGACGAAGAGTGATCCCGCATTGCCAGCCGGCCGGTACATTCTGAACTACTGTTTGGAAGGAATCGACACGACGAACGAGGCGACACTAAAGGTGTCAGATTCGGCCGGATGGCTTGTCGGACGGAGCCTTTCACATACCGTTTCCCTGGGAAAGGAAACCACAAACATCACGTTCGAATTCGCCAAGCCCTTTACGCCTTACGAAGTGAAGATTCTCGCGTCCTGCCCGACAGGCAGCATTGTCCTCAAGAGCTACGACTTGCGACCTGACACCCTGAAGATTCTTCAGGACCTGCAAGCACAACGACAAGGTGGCCCCGTCGCCGACTGGATGAGTCCGATGCCGGCGGTGAAGCCTATGGAGGAGATCCGTGTCGAGCCCGTGTCTTTCGACTCCATCCTTTCGCTGACATCCTATTCCATGCCGCTCACGGCCATGCCGGGCGAACTTATACGGTATAATTTCCGCTTTGCCATCCACGACTACCGTGCTGTCGATTTCCACGGTGTGGGCGTTTTCGTCCACCTCGAGAATGCGACGGGCAAACGGGTCTGCAATCTGGATATTCCCCTGGCATTAACCTGTTTCAACACGGGCGCCATGGTGCCGATTTCGGGAACGATGCCGCTCGACTTGTTGCCTGGGCAATACCAGGTGTGCATGGGCCTGTACAGTCCCGGCATTCGGAAACGGTGGTCCATCAAGACCGAAAAGTACAGGGTCAAAAAGGACTCACTCCGGCTCGGGATGCTGACGATCATCCCCCGAGCAGAGCCAGGGACACCGCGTGGCGCAACTCCGTGATGGCGTGATGCCCAGAGGCGACTCAGCGCGGGGGAAGCTTGCCGGGGGGCGGATCAACCTGCCCAAGCGCGGCCTCCGCTTTACCTTCAGTCAAGTTCTGCAGACTGAGATCGGCAAGCCGATGGTAGTGGAGTTCAGGTCGGTCAATCAACAGACCACCGGCTGGCCGGTACGGATTGCCCAGGGCGCCGCCGGCCTGCTTGCCCTGTGGGCGCTGGTGACAGGGATCATGAGCCGCGTGGTATAACATCTTTCCTATTTGACACAGCGGGGTTGGATGCCTATTTTATGCGGCTATTCTGAAAAAGTTGAGGAACGAAGGGATTGGTTTTTATGGCGGCAGATTACACAGCATCCGATTTTCGCAAGGGTCTTCGCGTTGAGCTCGACGGGATTCCCTATCTGATCAGCGAGTTCAATTTCGTGAAGCCCGGCAAAGGCGCGGCCATCTATACCTGCCGGCTCAAGAGCCTGCTCGACGGCAACACCTATGTGCGGAACTTCCGTTCCAACGACACCCTGAAGAAGCCCGACCTTGAGGAACGCACCATGCGCTATTCCCACAAGGAGAACGAGGATTTCATCTTCATGGATGAGAACTTCGAGCAGTTCACCCTGAATGAGAAGGTGTTGGGCGACAACCAGTACTTCCTCTTCGAGGATTGCGAAGTCCATGTCCTTTACCATAACGGCCGCCCCGTGGACGTGACCCTGCCGACCTTTATCGAAAAGGTGGTCCTCGAGACCGAGCCGGGCGCCCGCGGCAATACCGCCACGAACACGCTCAAGCCCGCGAAGATCAACGGTGGATTCGAGATCATGGTTCCCCTGTTCATCAACCAGGGCGACACCATCAAGATCGACACCCGCACCGGCGAGTACTCGGACCGCGTGCTGAAGAAATAATGCGTTCTGCCCATCTTGAATGTGCGAGGCTTCAGGGGCTGAAACCAGCCTTGGAATTGCGCAGCAGGATACTCTCGTCCATCCGGGATTGGTTCTCAGGGGAGGGTTTCATCGAGGTTGAAACTCCGGTGCGAATCCCCACCCCGGCGCTGGAACTCCATATTGACGCCGAGCCATCGGGTGACGCCTTTTTGCGTACCTCGCCCGAGTTGCATATGAAGCGGCTGCTGGCGGCGGGTTACGGCCGGATTTTCCAGTTGGGACCCTGTTTCCGCAAGGGTGAACGGGGCACCCTGCACAATCCCGAGTACACCATGCTGGAATGGTACCGGGCGAATGCCGACTATCTGGACATCATGGCCGATACGGAGAGCCTGCTGACTTTTGTATCAGACAGCCTCGGGACTGCGGCTCACCGGGACGGTTCACCCTTCCTGAAAGTGCCATTGATGATGCCTTTCATGCGCACCACCATCGAAGAGCTCTACCTGAAGCATGCCGGCTGGAATCCGGTGGAGGCCTATGATGCGGAGCGGTTCGAGCATGACCTGATTGCCAGGGTGGAGCCGGCTCTCCCCCGTGACACTCCGGTGTTTGTGATGGATTATCCCGCGCAGGCCGCGGCGCTCTCCCGGCGCAAGCCCGGCCGTGAAGCCGTGGCCGAGCGGTTTGAGCTCTACATTAACGGGGTGGAGATCGCCAACGCCTTCAGCGAGTTGACCGACCCGGTGGAGCAACGCCAGCGGTTTGAAACATGGGCACGGGAACGGAAGGCCCGGGGCGCCGCCGTCTATCCCTTGGATGAGGAGTTTCTGTCCGCCCTTGAACTCGGCATGCCCCCCGCCGGTGGCATCGCCATGGGGATCGATCGCCTGATCATGGTACTCGCCGGCGCCAAGTCGCTCGATGCCGTCATGGCGTTCAGGGAATAGGCATCAGGCCTCGTGACGTACAATCTGGAGGAGGCGGGTCTTGAGAAGGTCGAGACCTTCGCCGGTCTCGGCGGACACGGGGAGGGGCTTGACCTTGGTTTCCTTGCGAAACCGGGTCAAATTCTCCTTCGCATCGGGCATATCCATCTTGTTGGCAACCACCAGGGTTGACTTTTGCAGCAGGCTCTCGCTGTAGAATTTCAGTTCGCGCTGAATCACCCGGTAATCTTCAACCGGATCGCGCCCCTCAGTCCCGCCCATGTCGATCACAATGGCCAGGCAGGCGGACCGCTCGATATGGCGGAGAAACCGGTCGCCCAGTCCGATGCCCTTATGGGCATCCTTCACCAGTCCGGGTATATCGGCAACCGAGTAGCTGACGGCTTCAAAATCCTCGCCCACCTTAACCGTACCGATGATCGGGTTCAGGGTGGTAAACGCATAGGGGGCAATCTTGGGATGGGCATTGCTGATCTTGCTCAACAGGGAGGACTTGCCCGCATTGGGACAGCCCACCAGACCCACATCGGCCAGGAGTTTCAGATCGAGCCGGATATTCTTCTCCTCGCCCAGTTCCCCGTCCGTATGCTCATAGGGAGTCTGGTGAGTGGATGTCTGCCAGTGGGGGTTGCCGAGGCCGCCCCGGCCGCCCTTGGCGATATGCACTTCGGTCCCGGGCTCGGTCAAGTCGCACAGCAACCGGTCGGTTTGAAGGTCCCGGACCTCGGTCCCGCAGGGGACGGGGATCACCAAGTCCTTGCCGTTCCGGCCGTGCATCCGCTTGCCCATGCCGTGCTGGCCTTTTTCGGCGCGCTGCTGGGGGTTGAAGAAGAGAGAGATCAGGCTATCGGTATTCAAGTCCGCCCTCAGGATGACACTGCCGCCATGGCCGCCGTCGCCGCCGTCGGGCCCGCCCTTGGGGACGTATTTTTCACGCCTGAAGCAAAGGCATCCATTGCCGCCGTCGCCGCCTGCGGCATGAATCACCACAGAATCAATAAATTTCCGGGTTTTCATGGACTCTCCTGCTTCCTTTAAAAACAAAGGCCGCGCCCAGGGGGCCGCGGCCTGATCGAGCGGACAATATCAATAAGCCACGCTTACGCCTTGGCCTCTTCCGCCACCACCGTCACGCGACGGCCTTCTTTTTCAAACTTCACCTTGCCGGCCACCAACGAAAAGACGGTGTTATCACTGCCCAGCTTGGTGTTGCGACCCGCCTGAACCTTGGTCCCGCGCTGACGGACAATGATGCTGCCCGCCTTGACGACCTCGCCATCATAGTTCTTCACGCCCAGACGCTGGCCGGGGCTGTTGCGCCCGTTAACTCTACTGCCGCCTGCTTTTGACATATCTAAACTCCTAATCAGCCAATACTGTCCACGCGCAATACGGTCAACGGCTGGCGATGACCGACTTTCCGGCTATATCCCTTGCGGCGTTTCTTCTTGAACGCCACCACCTTGGGGCCCTTGGTCCGCTCCACAATCTGGGCGACAACCTTGGCGCCTTTCACCAAAGGGGTACCGATCTTGAGGTCCTTGCCGTCTGAGAGCGCCAACACCGACTCCAACGTCACGGTGCTGCCCGCTTCTCCCTCGAGAATTTCAACCTTGAGGGTGTCCCCGGCTTTGACCCGGTACTGCTTACCACCCGTTTCAACTACTGCATAGGCTTCCATAATTCACATCCTTACCCAAGGCAGGGCGCCGCTTGCCGGCTTCCTGCTCACAAAAGGGGGCATAATCTATGATTCCCACCCCCATTCTGTCAATGCTTCTTTTGGCCCGTTTCTTGGCTTACGCCCATCTCGGCTCCCAGGGCCTCGGTAACGACGAAGGGAAGGCGGTCCAGCGTGATGGCGGGGGTGGCTTCGCTGCAGGCGGAAAGCCGCAGGGAGTCTGGCTGAAGACACCGGCCGGAGAAGGGCAGGACAACGTCCTCAACCTTTTCGCCTACCTTCCGCTTGAGCCCTTGGAACCCCAGCCATGCCGTGGGATGAGCCGAGCAGGAGTTCGGGCAACCTGAAATCCGTATGTCATCCGTAATCAGCCGCAGCATCTTGAGTTTCCCTGGCGTATCCGCAGGAAGCAACGGGTCGAGGTGATCCGCAATGGTGTCGGCCAGCAGGGGAGCAGACAGGATCCCAATCTTACATACCGAAGACCCCACGCAGGTCGTGATGTGACCCCGGAATGAACGAAGCGTCAGGTCCAGTTCGGGAAAATCCGCGAGAAGCCGATTGTACAATGCCGGCAAAGTAGCGGCGGGCACGGGGCCCAGCAGCAGGTCCTGGCTCCGCATGAGCCGCAAGAACCCGCCGCTGAAATCATCAGCTACCGCGGCCAGCCGGCGGCACTGTTCGGGAGTGAGATTCCCGTAGGGGACATAGAGACGAACCGTGACATGGTCGGCGCCCAGGTTCGTTGCGCCCACCGCATGGCGCGTCCACAACTGATAACCGGCCTCCGGCATGGTGTCGGGAGACAATTTGCGACGCCTGAGGGCCAGGGCATTGTAGTCCGGAGCAGGCGGCAATACAGGAACATCCCACACGGTCTTCTCAAAATAAAAATGAAACAGACGGGAAAAGTCCTCGGCACCCCGCGCCTTCAGGACGAACCGGAGCCGTGCCTGATGCCGGTTGACCCGGTCACCCTGCTCGTTGAAAAGGTGCAGCATGGCCAGCGTACAACGGATGAACTGGTCGTGCGGAAGAAAGTCAAACAGCTTCACGCCTACGCCGCTTTCGCGGCCCAGCCCCCCACCCCCGTAGACCACAAAACCGCGCCGGTCTCCGGAGGTCACGGCGAGAAACCCGAGATCCTGAACGGCGGCCATGAAGGCCTCGTCGGGTTTGGAGAAGATTCCGACTTTGAATTTTCGCGGGAGCTGAAGCGCTTCAGGTCGGGATGCAAGGGTTTGCTGGATAGCCAAGGCATAGGGCAGGACATCGAAGGCTCCCTCCGGCGCCAGGCCACTGTCGGGCGAGATGAGAATGTTCCGGTAGGTATTGCCACCGCCACCCTTGAACGGCAGGCCGATGGAACGGCACTCGCCCATGGTGCCAAGAATTTCCCCGGCCTGCACATCGTGGAGCTGAATGGCCTGCCGGCTGGAGAGGTGGCCCAGCGGGATATGGTGGCGCTCCATCACGCCGGCCAGGCCGCGCAGGGAGGCCGATTCGAGATGGCCGCCGGTGATCCGGACGCGGAGCATGAACAGGGCGTTGCGCTGCTCATAGATACCCGAGGGCGCCAGAACCGGCTTCAACTGATTACTGCTCAGGGTGCCCGCCAGGTATCCGGCAATGGCCGCCTCAAGATCTTGTGTGGATATGCTCATGAACCCTCATGCTGTCGATCAGATGGAATACTCCGGGATAATGTTCTTTTCTGTCAGGAGTTTCAAAATCATTTCGAGCTGGTCCCCGGGCTTCAGCCGGGTATCGTTCAGAATATTCGCCAGGTCGCGCCGGAGATCGCCTGAGACAGATGACGCGCCATCGGCTTCCCGCACGTTGAAGGTGACCCCATCGGCGATCATGCCGGCGGCCACCGTGGTGTTGGTAATCGGGTGAATCAGGATGAAACTGCCCGTAATATGGTTTCTCGAATAGGGATCGTAATGCAGAGGCTTCGTAGAGGAAATGGACACCCGACCGATCTCATTAAGACCCAACCCGGGCGACGAGCGTTTTTCCAGTGTATTAACATCCATGGAATACAAAACGGTATCGACCCTCGCCTTGACGTTTCTGCCGGCATGCCGGAGCAGGCAGGTCAGCCCCTCCTGCAAGGGCTCCTCAGCCATCCAGACAACCACAGCCTCGACTTGCCGGCTGGATTTCGGCGGATTATGGGGATGGACGATCATGTCGCCGCTGCTGATATCGATCTCCTCGTTCAACTCCAGCGTCACGGCCTGGGGAGGAAAAGCCCGATCAAGATTGCCGTCGGAGGTGACGATCGCCTTGACGGTTGTCTCCTTCCGGGATGGCAGCACCTGGATCCGGTCACCCACCTTAACGACACCGGAAGCGACGCTGCCGGCGAAACCGCGAAAATCCAGGTTCGGCCGGCTCACGACTTGCACGGGGAAACGGAAGTCGGTGAAATTGTGATCGTTGGCAATGTTGACGTTTTCCAGGACTGCCAGGAGCGGGGCACCCGTATACCAAGGCATATTGCAAGACTTGTCCACCACGTTGTCGCCTCTGAGCGCGGAGAGCGGGATAAAGACCACGTCGGGAATCTGCAACCTTTCGGTGAAAGCGGAAAATTCCGCCTGGATACGGTTAAAGACGGCTTCGTCATAGCCGGTCAGATCCATCTTGTTCACGGCCACCACAAGGTGCCGGATACCGAGCAGGGAAATGATGAAGGCATGTCGCCGCGTCTGGGTCACGACGCCGTACCGGGCATCGATGAGTATAATCGCGAGGTCGGCGGTAGAAGCTCCGGTAGCCATGTTCCGGGTGTACTGCTCATGGCCCGGCGTGTCGGCGATGATGAACTTCCGCCGGGGGGTGGCGAAGTACCGGTAGGCCACATCAATGGTGATACCCTGTTCCCGCTCGGCCTTGAGGCCGTCAAGCAGGAGGGCATAGTCAATTTCGCCATGGCCGGTTGTTCCGTTTTTCTCGCTGTCGGAACGCAGGGCGCTAAGCTGGTCGTCGAAGATCAGCTTGCTGTCGTAAAGCAGCCGTCCGATGAGGGTGGATTTCCCGTCATCCACCGAGCCGCAGGTGAGAAACCGCAGCAGATCCTTCTTTTCATGCTGGTTCAGGAATGCATCGATATTCATCAGAAATAACCCTCCCGTTTCTTCTGCTCCATGGACGAATCGCCGTCATGGTCAATGACCCGCGTGGATCGCTCGCTCACCCGGGTCTGCAGCATCTCCGCCACAATGTCCTCAATGGTCATCGCCCGCGACTCGATGGCCCCGGTCAGGGGGTAGCAACCGAGGGTCCGGAACCGCACCATCTTCTCCACCGGCTTCTCGCCGGGCCTCAACCGCAGCCGGTCATCATCCACCATGATCAGCGAACCGTCGCGCTCCACCACCGGCCGGGGTTTGGCAAAATACAGGGGTACAATCGAGATTTTCTCCAGGCGGATGTACTGCCAGATATCGGTCTCGGTCCAATTCGAAAGTGGAAACACCCTCACGCTTTCACCGGGGTTGATGCGGCCGTTATAGAGCGACCACAGTTCCGGGCGCTGGTTTTTCGGATCCCACTGGTGGTGCCGGTCGCGGAAGGAATAGATCCTCTCCTTGGCTCGCGATTTCTCCTCGTCACGCCGGGCGCCGCCAAAGGCCACATCGAATTTATTCTTCTCCAGGGCCTGCAACAGGCCCTGAGTCTTCATGATGTCCGTGTATTTGCGACTGCCATAATCAAAGGGGTTGACGCCTGCCACCCGGCCTTCCTCATTGGAATGGATGAGGAGGTCGAGTCCCTGCTCCTTGCAGAAGCGGTCACGGAATGTGATCATCTCCCTGAATTTCCAGGTCGAATCGATGTGGAGCAGCTTGAACGGCAGTCGCCCGGGGAAGAACGCCTTCTGGGCCAGCCGCACCAGCACGGACGAATCCTTGCCGATGGAATACAGCAGAACCGGCCGCTCGAATTGACTGACCGCATCACGGAATATGTGAATACTTTCAGCTTCCAGTTGCTTCAATTGACTCAAATTATAGTCACGCATTCCGTCTTCCTCCCGTGCTTGGCTTCCCATCAACCCAATGCAATCCGCATTCCTTCTGCTCAGGCTCCTCCCACCACCAGCGACCGGCTCTGACATCCTCCGTTCGCGAAGTGGCCCGCGTGCAGCAGGCGCACCCGATGCTCGGGAAATCCCGGTCATGAAGCTCGTTATAGGGAACATCATGACTGGTGATGTAGTCCCAGACCTGACGTTCACTCCAGTCGGCAAGCGGATTGATCTTGATCATCTGGTTGGCGTCATCCCAATCCACCGTGGCGACCTCGGACCGAGTCACCGACTGGTCCCGGCGCAACCCGCAGATCCACCCCGTGAACCCGCTGAGAGCCACGCGCAGTGGGTCGATTTTGCGGACCCGGCAGCAGAGCTTGCGTTTTTCAACGCTTTGGCGGAACAGATTGATCCCGCTTGACGCCACCATCGATTCGACCGCATGACGATCTGGAAACTGGACCCGGACCCGAATTCCGTATCGCGCCTCGGTTTTCTCAAGAAGGTCATACGTCTCGGCAAACAATCGTCCCGTATCCAACATGACAACGGGGATATTGAGACGCATGCGGACGATGAGATCGGTAATCACCTGATCCTCCGCCCCTAGCGATGAGGCAAAGACCATCTGCCGGGGGAATCGGTCCGCCACCCACTTCAACCGGCCTTCAGCACTCAGTGCGGCTGTTTCCTGTTGCCAATCCCGAACATTACTCATGCTCATGTCGATACACTACCTTCTCTATAGAATTAAAGGAGAATAACACATCTCTTTGGGTTGGCCAGTATTTTTTCAAGAGTATTTTTAAGCGTGCCTTTTCAGCCCCAAGTTTGACGCCCCTCCGATGCAACTCGGTAGGGCACCCGCACCGGTGAGGATTAAGGTCGCGAACGCTCGACTTTTCCGGCTGCACCGGTTATATGTATGCCGAGATGAGTCATCAAAAACTCAAAATCATGTCGGTTGTGGGGGCACGGCCGAACTTTATGAAAATAGCGCCGTTTGTCCGGCAGCTTGAACGATTCCCGGATGAGTTCGAGCACATCCTGATTCATACAGGCCAGCATTATGATGCCTGCATGTCGGAAGCGTTCTTTCAGGAACTGAATATTCCCAAGCCTGAGGTTGACCTTGAAATCGGCTCAGGCTCCCATGCAGAGCAGGTTGGAAAGACGATGATCGCCTTCGAAAAGGTTGTCCGTGATCGGAAACCCGACTGGATCGTTGTCGTGGGCGACGTCAACGCCACCTGCGCCTGCGCCATCACGGCCAAGAAGGAACACATCAAGCTCGCCCATATCGAATCCGGGCTTCGATCCAATGACCTCGATATGCCCGAGGAGATCAACCGGATGGTAACCGACCGCCTCTCGGATCTTCTATTCACGACTGATGCACTGGCAGACGCCAACCTCCTCAAGGAAGGGGTGTCCCCCGACCGGATCAAGCGGGTGGGCAATATCATGATTGATTCACTCGAGGAACAGCGCCTGACGGCCGCCGCTCTGGACCTCAACGCCCTGTGCGCCACCTATTCTCTTCCCGATGCACTCCACCCCCACCCACCCCTTCGGGACAACCGGTATTCCACCATCACCCTGCATCGCCCCTCCAATGTGGATGATCCGGATATCCTGGGCCCGCTGGTCAATTTCCTGACCACCGATGTGGCGCCCGTGCTGCCCCTGATCTGGCCGGTGCACCCCCGCACCCGCAAACAGCTGGAACAGTTTGGACTTTGGAAAACGCTGCGCGACTGCCCCGGCGTGATCCTCACCCAACCACTCGGCTACCATGAAATGCTCCGGCTGACCATGGGTGCCAAGGTCATGCTGACCGACAGCGGCGGCCTCCAGGAGGAATGCTGTGTGCTGGGCACCCCCTGCCTGACCCTGCGCTGGAATACCGAGCGACCGGTCACCCTGCGCGAACATGGCGGTGTCAGCATCCTGGTCGGCAATGACATCGGGAAAATCCGGGCTGAATTCCGGGACGCCGCCACCCTGCCCCGCAGGGAACACCGGCCACCGCTATGGGACGGACGGACCGCCGAGCGGATTGTTGCCGTATTCAAGCAAATCAAAGAGTCTGGTAACTTATGAAAATACTGGTCACCGGCGCTGCCGGCTTTATTGGAATGCACCTGACCCGCAGCCTTCTCGAGGAAGGGCATACCGTGGTCGGGCTGGATAACTTCAACGACTACTACCAAGTCCAGCTCAAGCGGGACCGGCACGCCATCCTGACCCGTTTTCCCGGCTACACCGGCATCGAGGGCGACCTGTGCGACTATGCCCTGCTGACCCGTCTTTTCAAGGAGCACCAGTTCGACGTCGTCTGCAACCTTGCCGCCCAGGCAGGGGTGCGCTACTCGCTGGTCAATCCCTTTGCCTACCAGAAATCCAATCTCGAGGGATTCCTGAACATCCTGGAAGCTTGCCGGCACGCGAAGACAACACGTCTTGTCTATGCCTCCAGCTCCAGCGTGTATGGCGGCAATACGAAGCTGCCTTTCAGTGAGAGTGATCCCGTGGACCGCCCGGTAAGCCTATACGCCGCAACCAAGAAGGCGAATGAGCTGATGGCGCACACTTACACCCACCTCTACGGGCTGCAAACCGTCGGACTGCGCTTTTTCACCGTCTACGGCCCCTGGTACCGGCCCGACATGGCCATGTGGCTCTTCACTCAGACCATGCTGGCCGGGAAGCCGATTTCAGTCTTCAACCACGGGAAGATGCGACGGGATTTCACCTACATCGACGATGTTGTCGCCGGCGTGAAGGCGGCCCTGTTCCGACCGGGGCTGAATCCCTGCGAGGTGATCAACCTGGGAAATCACAACTCCGAGAACCTGATGGACATGATCGGGATCCTCGCCTCGAGCCTGGGTGTGGAGCCGAGGATGGAACTGCTCCCCATGCAGCCGGGGGACGTCGAGGCCACCTATGCCGACATCTCCCTGGCCAGGGCCAAGCTGGGGTTCGAGCCCACCACCTGCATCGCGCAGGGTATTCCGAAATTTGTGGCGTGGTACAAGGACTACCATTCAAAATAGGGACCTTATGGCTGAATCAAAAAAACGGAACCCATCGTCACGCCACATCCCGGAACCACTTTCCGAAAGGTTGCTGGCCGACAACACCCTGTCCGCCGCAACGGTGGTCGCAGAGATCACGACGCCCGCCGAAGCACGGGAAGCCCTCATCGAGCTCTCACAGGCCATGGCGAAAAGACCCGACCCCCTGTTCAGGGCGCGAGTGTTGTGCCTGGCCGAAGCCATCACCGGAAAAGTCAGGCTGTCCCCCGCCTTCTGCCGGAAAATCCTGGATCTGGGCACCCCAGCGGCCATGCGGCAAGCGGCATTCGATGCGGTCGCGGAATCCGTGGCGCAATCCACGCAAGTCCCCCGGCGCCCCAAACCGGCGGCCATCCTGCAAGACCAGGTCGTATGGGTGACCACCCCCGTGCGTATGGATTTTGCAGGGGGCTGGTCCGATACGCCTCCCATCAGCACCGAGATTGGCGGTTGCGTGGTGAATGCGGCCATCACCCTGAACGGCCAGTACCCGGTACAGGTCATGGCGAAACTCAATCAGGAAGGGGTCATCCGGCTGTCCAGCATCGACCTCAGCCAGCGCATCACCCTGGCCTCCACGGCAGAGTTGCTCGACCACGACAATCCCCAGCACTGGGCGGCGTTGCCGAAAGCAGCACTGGTGCTGGCCGGTATCGGGCCCAGCGATCCAAGGGTACCGTTGCAGAAATGGCTGAAGGTTCTGGGCGGGGGTCTCGACCTGACGATTTTCTCGGCTCTCCCGAAGGGATCAGGCATGGGGACCAGCTCAATCCTCGGCGCGGCCGTTCTGGCCTGTCTGGGACGCGTGCTCGGGGAACCGTTCTCGGCCGACCGCCTGATCACCCTGACCAGTATCCTCGAACAGCGCATGTGTACCGGCGGCGGCTGGCAGGACCAGATCGGCGGCATCATTCCGGGCGTCAAGCTGATCCGGACCAAGCCCGGCGCGGACCAGACCGCCGGCCTGAGCTGGTCGGTCTTTGACCTGCGCTCCGGCACGGCGCTGCGGGAACGGACCCTCCTTTATTTCACCGGACAAAAGCGCATGGCCCGGAATATCCTCCACAATGTCGTGTACCGGTTTCTGGCCCGCGATCCCCTGATCCTGAAAACAGTGGAAGAACTCAAAGCCACCGCACTGGAGATGAAATCGAACCTTGACGCCCAGGATGTGGACGGGTTTGCGCGCGGCATTGAACGCTACTGGGGGCTGAAAAAACAAATTGACCCCGGTGCCACGACACCTCAAATTGAGGCTCTCCTGAAAAGTGTTTCCCGGTGGACCGAGGGACGTCTGCTGCCGGGAGCGGGGGGGGGCGGATTCATCCTGTTGGTTGCCCGGAGCGCGGCGGCCGCACAAAAGATCCGGCGGCATTTGACAGCCCATCCACCGAATTCCCTCGCGCGATTTTTCGACTTCGACGTGGATCAGACTGGCTTGAAAGTTACTGTCTTGTGAGGAGGTGCGCATGAATGATCAGGAACGACTCATTGGAAAGCTCAATCGCAAATCAGCCGTCATCGGGATTGTCGGCCTCGGCTATGTGGGACTGCCGCTGGTAATCCGCTTTGCCGAGGAAGGCTTCCGGGTTCTGGGAATCGACATCGACGAGGCCAAAACCAGCAAGCTCAACGCCGGCAAAAGCTATATTGAACACATTCCCGCCCAAGCGATACGCCGGTGCGTGAAGGCCGGATTCAGGGCCACCACAGACTTCAAAGAGGCCCGCAAGGCGGACGCTCTCATCATCTGCGTGCCCACCCCGCTTGACGAGCATCGCGAACCCGACATGAGCTACGTGATCGGCACGGTGGAATCCCTGATCCCGAATATTCGGGCGGGGCAGATCATGTCGCTCGAGAGCACTACCTATCCCGGCACGACAGACGAGGAGTTGCGGCCCCGGATACAGAAACGCGGGTTCACGCTGGGGAAGAACTATTTTCTGGTGTTCTCGCCTGAACGCGAGGATCCTGGGAACAAGAAATTCAATACCCGCACCATCCCGAAAGTCTGCGGCGGCGACACCCCGGCCTGCCAGGTGGTCGGCGAAACCCTATACAGCAAGGTGATTGACAAGGTTGTGCCGGTCAGCTCCACCCGCGTTGCCGAAATGACGAAACTCCTGGAAAACATCCACCGCTCCGTGAACATCGGACTGGTGAATGAAATGAAGATTGTGTCCGACCGCATGGGCATTGACATCCATGAGGTGATTGCGGCGGCTTCGACGAAACCGTTCGGGTTTGTGCCGTACCAGCCGGGCCCGGGCCTTGGCGGCCATTGCATCCCCATCGACCCCTTTTATCTGACTTGGAAGGCCCGCGAATACGGGGTCCACACCCGCTTCATCGAACTGGCGGGCGAAGTGAACAGCGGCATGCCCGAGTGGGTCATCAACAAGCTGGCGGAGGCACTGAACGAGCGCGGGAAAGCCGTGAAGGGCAGCAAGGTTCTGGTGCTGGGTATTGCCTACAAGAAGGACGTGGATGATCCGCGTGAGTCGCCCTCCGTGCTCCTGCTTGAGAAACTGCGCAAGCGCGGGGCGAAGTTTGCCTACTCGGATCCCTACTTCCCGTCATTCCCGAAAATGCGCGAACATCACTTCAACCTGAAGAGCGTGAAACTGACCCCACGCAGCATCGCCTCGTTTGATTGCATCCTGCTGGCTACGAACCACACCGCCTTCGACTACAAGCTGCTGAAGAAGCATGCGAAGCTGATCGTGGACACACGGGGCATCTACCTCAAGCCCGCAAGGAACGTCGTCAAGGCGTAGGCCGTTACACCACGGCCATGACCATGGCCGTCAGGACCCCCATCAGTACACCGGCGAAAAAGCCGATGAGGCCGGTCCGAATCCGGGGCGGGCGGGGGTGAAGGTGGCGAAGGGTTAGAAATCCGACCAATACGGCAATCATGAACGCCGTGGGGATGGATCCGGCCAGACCGGCCAGACTGGTTGAACATAGGGCACTACAGCCCGCCTTGATGGGGGGAAGATCATAGCCGTCGGCCTGCCCGTAAAGCAGTCGGCCCATGCCGGTACCAATCAGCATTCCCCCCATGATCCCGATCATGAAGGTGCAAATTGAGAGCAGGACGTTCCGTCTAGCAAGCCAGCCGGTGACAGCCCCGGCTACCGCTCCGGCCATCATGGAGGCAAGGACAGTTAATTCCGTCAACGGTATGCCTCTTGCGCTGGGATCTACCATAATACCCACCCTCCGCGATATTTACCGGTTTCCAAGACCTTGTTTTCCTTCCTTATGAGGGATTACGAGGACCCAGTCAAGCCCCCCCTGTTGGATAACAGGACACGATTTACGGAAACCTGAGAAGACTGCCTTCCGCCTCCCGCCCCTTCAAGGAGCGTCCCTGGCCGACCTCAACCTCTTTCTCCAGTGTACCCAATTTCGTTTTCAGCAACATTCTGCTCCTTTCGACTTCCTTCTTCAAGTGATCCAGTTCATGTTTCAGGATCAGGATCCAGCAAAGGAAAAAGAAACACACAAGGCAAAGAATCGGAACCACCATGGCATTTCTCCCTTCTGCGTGAGAATATTAGCCTTCCAGTTGTTGTGTGCCTAGGGAAAAAGTGGCGGACAGGGAGGGTCACGATGGTAATTATTACTAATGTTCGAGAGCCGCTCTGCGTCCTTGGATTGTGACTGGTCGGAGACCATCCGTAGCTCAAGCCCCTCAGGGCGCAGAGCGAAGGATGGCGGAGAGGGAGGGATTCGAACCCTCGGTACC